>NZ_JAGJEF010000132.1:0-5960 GCF_018100875.1 Pseudoalteromonas sp. MMG012 | reverse complement strand
GCATTATTCTTGCTGTTAGGTTGCTCCCTGACAGCGGCGTGAATAATACGAATGGACCCCTTTGGAGTCAACAGTTTTTTTGCAATTTTCCTTCTTTTTTAGTCATCTGACATCGAAAGGTTCAAAATATCACCTGATTTATCATTTTTTGAGCCATTCCCATCTGACTTTTGATTCTCTATTTCTGTTTCTTCTATTTCAAGTTCTGACTTTTTCTTAAATGAAGGCAATTTAAAGCGCAACTTAATGGGTTTATTTTGAACAAAAATACGAATAGCCAACCAACCAAACAATAAAACCATCAGATTGCCAAACAAAATAATCGCAATCATCGTGCCTGAACTCATCGTATCATCAACTATTTCTGCTGCCTTTTCTTGGTCCGCCATTTTTTGTTCAGCTAACGGTAGCTCAGGTACCTTTTCTATTGGTCGCTCTATTTCAAATTTATACATCGGCAATGTTGCCATGAACTCTCGACCATTTACATTTTCACCAAACGCCGAAAGCTCAATACTATATCTGCCCCAATCATAATTTTGAATCATGACTTTTCTATATAATCGCGCTTCTTCATTTAAGGTGAACATTTTCTCTTCACCATTCGGATAAAAGATTTTCCCCTGAAAAATCACCGTCTCAGGTTTAACAATATCTTGGTCAATTCGCAGTAATAGCTCGTGTTCTGACTCTTTGTCCGTGGCAAGTTCTAAATGATAGTCAAAAGGCGGCTCAGCAATAATAAGCGGCTCTTTAACAACTCTGCGTTTTAGTATCGGAGTTTCTATGAAAAATTCAGGTTGCCACTCCCCCGCAGGGAAACTCAACTTAAACTCTCCAGTAAAAATACCATCCATCGGCCTTTCATCAAACTCTCGACCATCATCTTTAAATGCAGTGACGCTTTGTGTCCCTGCTCCAAAGTTTGCATAGTTATTATTATTGGTACTGGTAAATTCGACAAATAAACTCACAACATCGCGAAAATAACCGGTTTGTATCGGCTTGCCGTCATTGGTGATATGGCCACTGACTTTTAACGTTTCCCCTCTAAACAACAAAGGAGGTAAAGGGTCTACATGAAGTTCAACTTCACCCAGCACCATAATTCGACTATTCGGCTGTATACTACCAACCACTTGCCAAGGTCCGGGGGTCGGGTTTGAAATGGTTATGAGGTCATAGCTTGGTTCATCAAACCAATCAAGGTTTTCATTTTTAAGGGCTTGTGGCGCGTAGAGCTTACTGCCATCGGGTTTGACTAATACAACCGCTGGCGCTCCTCGGGTTCGAAAAAACAACAACGTAATTTTGTCGACTTTATGATCAATTCGAAAGCGATTGTCTAGTAGCGGAATTTCATTAATTTTTCCATTTCGCTGTAAAAGCGTGATGGATGGCAAAGCTAACGCACCAAACCCTATGGCTATTAGCAAAGCCCCCACAATTAATCGCCTCATAGTTTACCTCATTATTGCTGCCATATCGTATTGCCATCTTTATTGACCACTTTCAAGCGTTCTTCGTGAGCAACTACTTCATCGGCACTTGCCAAAATAACTTTAAGTGGTTGTCTATCAGCGCTTAATCTTATTATATCGCCTTGCTGTTTATTGCCACCGGTTTCATTACCCGATGCTAAATTGAGTTTTTTCTGCCCCCCGGTCATACCGAGATAAACATCAGCAAGAATTTCAGAATCCAGTAATGCGCCGTGCAACGTTCGTTTAGCATTATCAATATCATAGCGACGACATAGCGCATCTAGGTTGTTCTTTTGACCTGGATGCAAGTCTCTCGCCATGACTAAGGTATCTAATACTTCGCAGTAATCGTGTGTCAGCGGGTAACCTTGGTTTAACATCGCAAATTCATGATCCATAAAGCCGACGTCAAAGGGCGCGTTGTGGATCACCAATTCAGCTCCCTTAATAAACTCAAAGAACTCGTGTGCAACATCTTGGAATAGCGGCTTGCCCTTTAAAAACTCATTCGTAATACCGTGCACATCTATCGCTTCTTCTTCAATACTACGTTGAGGGTTTATATACACATGAAAGTTATTACCGGTTAAGCGGCGATTTACAAGCTCTACACACCCTATCTCAATAATACGATGGCCCGATTTAGGGTCGATACCCGTTGTTTCTGTATCTAGGACTATTTGTCTTTTTAACATTTCGTCAGTAACCTAACTTTGCTATTGTTAGCATTCAATATCTTTATTCTACATAAAAACAGGTCAATTCGTGCAAAAAACCGTAGAGATTTATACCGATGGGTCATGTTTAGGTAATCCAGGTCCTGGTGGTTATGGTATTTATATGAGCTATAAAGGCCATGAAAAGACATTAAATCAAGGGTATCAACTCACCACAAATAATCGAATGGAAATGCTTGGCGCAACGGTTGCGTTAGAAACATTAAAGCACCCCTGTCGTGTTATACTTTATACCGATAGCCAATATGTCAAACAAGGCATTGAATCTTGGGTCGCAAACTGGAAAAAGCGCAACTGGAAAACAGCAGCCAAAAAGCCAGTTAAAAATGTCGACTTGTGGCAACGGTTAGATTTAGCTTGCCAGCGCCACACCATCCAATGGAAATGGGTAAAAGGCCACAGTGGCAACAAGTACAACGAAATAGTTGACGACCTAGCCCGTGAAGCTGCTTCTATGGATGACTTATTGCCTGATAATGGTTACCAGCCAGACGCTTAATTCTCTTCCTGAAATGACTCTCTAGATTGCCTTACTCTCGCACTTTTCACGGCTGGGGCCCATTTAGGACGAGCATGCCATTTCGGCTTAATCGGGGTTAATGGCGCAACACGCTTCCTTGCCACTAGCAAGTAACAACTCCCCATTGGTTTCAAATAATGGCGACAAAAATGTCGCCAAGGCGCAAATCGAGACAATCGACTACCTCGGGCTAAAGAGGCATGAATAAAACGCTCATCCGCTAATATCTCAAACCCCAATAAATCCAACCAATCTTTTACGCGTGCTGGCGTAAAAAAGCGTCCTGACCAAGGCAACTTTTGACCACTAAATGGCAGGCAATGAGCAAGGCCACACAAACTAAATGGGTTAAACCCAGAAATGACGATATACCCGCCTGGGATCAAAGTGCGGTGTGCCTCACGTAAAATATGGTGTGGGTCTGAATGATACTCCAAACAATGGCTTAGAATACATGCATCAACACTGTGTTCAGAAAAGGGTAATTCATCAATTTCAGCCACAACCCCCACATGTTGCTGCGATGTAGGGGCGACACAAACTTGATGCTTAATGGCGCTTTTTGACGTATCGAGTTGGCCACTTAAACCTCCAAGCTTAAGCATATGATAACCAAACATTCGCGTTAACCATTTCCCCATTCGCCGCTCAATGCCATACCGTACATAGTCCCCATGTGGAAAATCTTGCCAATTAAGAGGCTTTGGGCCTTGTTGAAAACTGAGTGCTGGTTTCATCGTTAGAGCTTGCTCGCTATACTATTGCTAACGTTCACTTTATAGAGCAATTAACCATGGCGCAAGTAGAGCCAATCAATGCATTTGATGACAATTATATCTGGGCTATTCGAGACACCGATAAAAAACAGGTTTGGGTTGTTGACCCAGGTGATGCTGAGCCTGTGCTTTCATATCTCGCCCAACATGACGCAACCCTTTGCGGTATTTTGATCACACACCACCACTGGGACCATACCAATGGTGTTGCTGAACTCACTCACGTCTTCCCTAACACCAATGTATATGGTCCTCAGAACTCCAAATTTAAAGGGATCACACACGCCCTGCGAAATGGTGATAGCCTCACTGTTTTTGAACACACTTTCAGTGTACTCACGACACCTGGCCATACATTAGATCACATCTGTTACTGTAATGATGTATTGTGCTTTACGGGTGATACGCTGTTTAGCGCCGGATGTGGACGATTATTTGAAGGCAGTGCAGAGCAAATGTGGCACTCATTTAAACTGTTTTCACAGTTCAATGACAACACCCTAATTTATTGCACACATGAATATAGCGCTGCGAACTTAGCATTTGCTATCGCAGTAGAGCCTGATAATAACGATATCAAAGCACACATTGAATGGGTCACTACACAGCGTAAAAATAATTTACCCAGTCTACCAACTCGTTTTGGTATTGAACGAAAAATCAACCCATTTTTGCGCTCGGATCTACCACATATGTTGCATCACTTACCTCATGATGTAACAGTGAATAATCTTACGCCTTGGCATAACTTTGCAGCTCTGCGATTATGGAAAGACCAATTTTAGTCAGCACAGGCTCAGCACAGCTCTTTAAACTTATCTTATTTACAGGTAGTATTGGCGGGTTTTTGCCCGAATATATAAAGAAATATGACTAAATCACCTATTTTAATTGTACTGGTAGCACTGTTAAGTGGTTGCCAAACATTAACATCAACGATTGAACAACGCGTAGAAGCTCAAGTATTAGATAACGCAGCAAGTCCGCATGAAATTAGTGAGACATTACTGAGTGCAATCCAAGCTCCAATTGAAGTAGATGAGCCCCCCCCGGTCTTTGACGACGTATGGGAACGTATTCGCTACCAGCTTTCGATAGAAGTGCCGCAAAACAGACCTGTGGTTGCTGAGCGTAATTATTATCAACGGCACCAGCGCTATATGGATAGAATATCAAAACGCGCAGAACCTTACCTCTACTTCATTGTTGAAGAAGTAGAGAAACGTGAAATGCCCATTGAAATTGCCCTCCTACCAATCGTAGAAAGCGCATTTGACCCTTTTGGTTATTCTCATCGTAGTGCCTCGGGTATTTGGCAGTTCATGCCACAAACTGGCGAGCGTTTTAACTTAAAGCAGAATTGGTGGTATGACGGACGACGAGACATTGTTCAATCAACCCGCGCAGCACTTGATTACTTAACTTATTTACATAAAACCCTTGAGGGTGATTGGCTCAATGCAATCGCGGCATACAACTCAGGTGAAGGTCGACTGCTAAAGGCCATTCGCAAAAACCGCAAAAAACATTTACCCACCGACTTTTGGTCTTTAGACTTGCCAAGAGAGACAACCGCGTATGTACCAAAGTTACTCGCTTTATCTGATCTTTTGAAGCGTCAAGATGAATTCAAAGTAACCTGGAACCCCATTATCAATGCCCAAGTTGTTGAGACCATTGATGTTGACTCTCAAATTGATTTGGCACTCGCAGCGCAAATGGCCGATATTACTTTAACTGAATTATATCGACTTAACCCCGGATTCAATCGCTGGGCAACAGACCCTGATGGGCCTCATATCTTACTACTCCCATCAGATAAAATTGATACATTTAAAACAAAATTAGCCGTTACGGAAGCTAAAGACCGTTTAAGGTGGCAATATTATACCGTTAACCGAGGTGACACACTGTCTGTGATAGCGAAAAAATTCTCAACCAGTTCCAGTGCTATTCAATCTTTAAATAAACTAAACAGTCATATTATTCGCATTGGTCAAAAACTACTCGTGCCTTTAAGTGATGGAGAATTGAAAAGTGAGCACTTACCATCACAAGTCAGGATGGCGGTCAATAAGAATCAAAAAAGTAAAAAAAACCATGTTGTAAAAAGTGGCGATACGCTGTGGGATATCAGTCGAGAATACGATGTAACGATTAAGCAGCTTGCCAGTTGGAATAAACTTAAAACGCAATCGGTATTACGATTAGGGCAAAAATTAACGGTTTACCAAAACACCAAAAGCAAACCAAATACCACGCTTGTGAGTACGTCTCGCACTATTACTTATAAAGTCAGACGCGGTGATTCATTAGCCCGTATTGCCAGCAAATTTAATTTAACGGTGCAAGAAATCATCAAATGGAATAACCTCGCTGGCCAAAAATACTTGCATCCAGGTCAAAAACTGAAATTAAAAGTCGATGTGAAACGTACCTAGCA
>NZ_JAGJEF010000131.1:0-6094 GCF_018100875.1 Pseudoalteromonas sp. MMG012 | reverse complement strand
AATTGACGTCTCTAATTCAAAGGTAAAGCGAAAATATGTTGTCAAGAATGGGGCAATGGTTACTTCAACCCTAATCAAGTAATTGAATCAAAAGGGAAAGGAGTCCCTTGACTTTGGAGGACTAGTAATGCGTTACGGTTATTACTCTAAAACACCTATCAAAATCGTTTTTGCAGCAGTCGTTACAGTATTATCTGGTTGTACATCTATGCAAAAGTCACATAACGATTTCTTCGAGTATCAAAAAGGTGACTTTGTGTTAATAAATGGGAACTATGAATTCAGCGTCGATCCATTTCAAACTAAGCTCGAGCTTCAATCATGCTTATTGACTAGAACGCATAAACACCATGAAACTACTCAAGCAACAGTGACGAGTAAATCTAGTTTGTTGGCTAGCTCTGTAATCAATGAAATCAAACACTTTAACGATGACGCAGTAATTACTAGGGCTAAGCTTGAATACCAATATCTATCCTCAAGCTTTATAACTAGTGTACCTCTTCCAGTGACTATCTTCGCAGTAAAAGAGATCCCTATAAATACGTCTTTTAGCGATATCACAGGCGACGCTAGCAATAACTCAGGCTATCTAAATATCGGGAATGGCACTACGTCAGAGAGCTATATTTATGAGTTGTCCACAGCTGTTTCTTCTTTTAGCTCAAAAACCAAGAGCTATGTTTTTGGAGAACTTCCGTCTGTACAGATTAGATTTAAAGTGACTAGTTATCAATTAAATCAAGGCTTGATTTTCAGTGGCAATAGAATTGGCCGCTTTACTGTGGATTCAAACACCATAGCGACTACTAAGTTAGCAAGTGATCTTATTGGTCTTATTGCTGCCGACACCTTTTACGGCTCGAACTGTCTTGATAGCACATTGCGAACGGGCTCATTGCAATCAACCGCTCGTAAACTCATGAAAAAAGCTAGAAGTAATAATTTTCCTCTTACAAATGAATCAAAAGAAGGAACTCTTTGCATTAAGGAAGACTTTCGCAATCTGACAGAGCCATTTTTTGTGAATATATCGTTATTTAACACATCGCGACCGATAGCTGAATTAATAGCGCCGAACGGGTGTTCTGTTGACGACGTTTTTAAAGTAGCCCGCTTAAAAATATTGCCCAGCGGGAAGCTTTGTTTTCAGGCTTTTGTGAAAAAAGACTTAGATGCTATCAATGCAATGCGTGGCGCATTTTATAAAGCATATGCAGCACCTGCTACACATTGGCTAGTGAACGCTTATGATATCAATGATGTACCGTTAGGTTGTTCCACGTTTCAGTCGAGTGAACTTTATTTCAATTCATCCGTGAATGAGGAAGCAAAATGAAATTTTTAACATTTTTTTGTATAGGTACAATCTCCTGTTACTGTAATGCTGCAGCCATTGACCGCAGTGTGGCTACTCTTCACTTGCCCGAGGATGCGCTATCACAGAAAGTTACAATAACGAAAGGGCTCCGAAATGTAACTATCAAGATCATTGGACATTGGGCAGAAACCACTCCAATTTCCTTTCGTTGTTTGCAGTTTGGCACAAAAGTAGAGCTTGAGCTGAAAAATATTTACGTCTACCGGCACGGCTTAAGTGAACCAACACCTGAAGGACTTTTTAAGAGCTCGACCTGCACCTTAAACGTTAGCGGTAAGCTACTTTTGAATGAAAACACGTTAACTATCGTACCGTAACTTTACAAGGATAAGCACCATGCATATAACATATTTAGCGACGGCCATTGCTTTAACTTTACTTAGTGGTTGCACGTCAACGCAATCTCAATTCCCTTCCTCGAATGGGCAAGCATACATTACTCAACTTAATCAAAGGTCTTCTAAAACAGAGCTAGATGTAATGAAATCAGAGTTGCTGCGTCTAGGAATTAAAGGTCGAATCTTGACACGTGAGATTTCGCATAGCTTTGATCCTGAAGCGTTGATTAGTGTTCGAACGACCAGTCACAACATCAGCGATGGCAACTCAGAAGTAGAAGTCCGTGTTGTTAAAAAAACGGACGCTAACGAGTCAAATTCAAGTGTGCTCCTTGAGCTAAGGCCCGTTAAAGTTCATTACTTGCCAGGTACTTTTCAAAATCAAGATCCGATGTATGGAGGCGTGATAAAGGCTGCTGCCAAGCTCGCTGATTTTTATCTACGAGCAGAAGCAAAGCCACGGTTGATAGTAGGTATTATTGGAATGGCTAGTGCATCCAAACCGCGAGTAGATGCAAAGTTAGGTTCACTTTGGGGACAGGAATATTACACGTTTTCTGATGTAAATAACCGAGCAACACTCAAGCATTGCAAAACCGGAACAAAAGTTTCTAAAACGTTTTCAGCTACTGATCAGATGAATAACAATGATTTAGCGATGCTGCGAGCCATCGACTTGTATAAAAAACTCATCACGTCACTAGACTACGAGATAAGAGCAAGAGCGATATTCAATTTATGCTACGACGTTTCACCGAAGCGAGGCCGTGAATATATTTATGCAGATATGAATTTCAACATCGTTTATGAGGAGGCGCAATGATTCGACATATTTATTGGCTCACCCTAACAGCTGCTCTATTGAGCGGCTGTGGTACCACTCAACCAACCAATGTTTCAGAACAACCACGAGTAAACAATCCTGATGCGTTTAAACCGTTCGCTGATGGTGCTGTAAGGGTCGTTACTGACAACGGAAACAGCCTTTTGACTGGTACTTTAATTAAGGCACGAACAGGATTTTACCTGCTGTCTTCTAAACATGGATTCAGAACAGTGGAACAAGTACTAGAACTCAAACAAGGAACTAATACTTTGAGTGTCAGGCTAGGAGTAATCATTAGCATACCTACGGCAGACATTATCATTGCCAAATTGCGGCCTGAGGGACGTTTTGATGTTGAATCTCAGCTCTTTTCGAGCACACCTGCTGAAACATTTAAGCCCCATCAGGGCCCACTAGAACTATCACAAGAGCTATACTGTACTTCAACTTTTGAGAAACCTTCAGGGGTCATCGTGTCAATCCTTGAACAAAGGCATCTTGCAGCTCAATCAAACAAAGTTAATGGTATCCTAACGCAAGAGCCCTCCGCCCCCACCAAGAGCGGGGGGATCTGCACAACAGTTTCTGGCGAAGTAGTTGGCATCACAAAAGGAAACCTTGTAGGCAAAGACCCCTACACTATTGGGGTAATTGAACAACTAGAACCGAGTTTGGCTTCTATTATTTCCGTCCTTTAGGAGTCGATCACTACGCATTATCCTCAGAAACATTCAGCGATACTAGGACTCCGCTGGCAGCTTTTACATTGCACCTTTCGCTAAATCCTGCATGTTGAGTGAACTCGCTTTGAGGCCAGCTCTGTCGAACCTGTAGCGCATGTAGGCAGAAATATCATCTTCATGGGAGGAGACTATTAACTGACAATGATTGAGTTCACATCGAAGTAAGTCAGTCAAGGAAGCAACGTTAATTTCATCCAATGATTGCGACGGATCATCAATCAAGATTAGTGGTACCTTAGCATAGACCTTGTTGAGTGAAAGGAAGAAGGCAAGACTAAGAGCTGACACCTGACCAGCACTCATAGACATGACTGCGTCATGTTCTGATTTCTCAGCCGTAAGAAACCTTAACTGCGTTCCTTCACGGCTCTCGATGAACAGGCCCAATCCACGCTGATAGTTTTGAATCAGTCGACCACTATAGATATGGAATATGAGCTCAATAGCCGAAATTGTCTGGTCGGTATACCTTTGTTCTGTCTCCTTCAGTGTGTCGCGTAGCTTCTTGATTTTACCTTGTGCCTTTTGGGCTGCTAGGGTTTCGTTCTCTATAAGCTTAAGCTCGGAAATACAGGTTTGGAGTCTGGCATTTTGAGACTCGTTAGCTTTAATCGCTATGTACTGTTCTTTATCCCTCAAATCTTCAGACGTGATTATGTAGAAGTCTTGTAGATCTTTGAAAGTGCTGTTTATTGTTTCTCGCCAGCCCTCCGGCAGCGCTAATGCATCGACTTCAACCTGCTTTTTTTTCCTTAGATTCGCTTTGAGCTTTTCAAGTCTTTCATTTATTACTTCATCATTTTCCGTAAATGATTCCAAACATTGTATATTGTTGCTTTTTAGCTTCTCCATTAGCTGAGTTATGGCTGGGAGCCGAAGCTTAATTTTGGTCAGCTCTGTATAAAGATTAGGCTCAAATGTTAACTTAAGAGCATTTAAGCTTTCTTGGATATGAGTGTCGATAAGCTTCAGCTCAGCATCCATAACAGCGATCAGATCAACTAAGTCCTTACCGTCCTTGCTTAGTGACTCAGAGATCTGCTTGGTTCTTTCTTCAATGGCAGTTACCATTGACCTGTGATCTTCCCAGTCCTTACCACAGAGTGGACACAACTGCTCATCAGGATAGGACTTCTTATGTTCATCAATCAGCTGCCTTTTCAGACGCTCCAATTCAGTTACGATCTTCGCATGGGCGCTGCTTTTTTGTTCTAAGCTATTTCGGGATTCAATTTGTAATTTAAACCACTCAAGGCGTCCACCTGCCCAGTTTGGAAGTGATTGAGCTTCTTCGACCTTAATTATTGAGGCTCCGCGCTTGATTATACCTGCTGAACGGTTAAGCTCATTAATCTGCTTCTTGATTGCTTCCAGCCCATCAAGCTTATTAAGATCTTTACCGAATTGAGCCAAGCTTCTCAAAGACTCTTCGTTACGTTCTATGTCGGCCTCGATTGCCTCGTTGTGAACCCTAGTTTTTATCGTTGCTTTGAGTGGTAAAAGGGCAATTATCTTTCTAACTGACTTCTGATAAGAAGCATGGTTTTCTGCTGAATAAATTGGGAACAGCACCTCACTATCCCACAATGGCTGGACATCGGTCGTCGAAAGTTTTTTGTACTCGATGCTCCCATCCACTGGCTGCAACCCTTCTCTTAGTTTGTCTATTTCTTCTTCAAGTGATGCCTTTCCCGCCATTCGCTCAGGACTCTTGATGTGCTTCGTAAACTTACTGTATAAAGTATTGCAGCTGTCAATTCCCCCCTCTATATCACTGATGTTAAAGAGGTTTCCAAGTTTATCCTTACGTTCGTCCACGCGGGTATGTAAAAGTCGGTTTTGTCCTTGCTCCAGATAGTTAAGGAAAGAGAAGTTTTCCCTGAAGTTTTTACCGAAAACCTCGTCAAGAAAGTTATTATCGCGCAGATTTTTTTTCGTAAAATCAGACGATTCAAATTCTGGCAGCTCATAAAGCTTAAAGTTTTCGTATTTATCAGCACGATTGTTTGATGGATTTTTGAATGTCGCGACTGGACAATGTCTAGCTAAAACTAGTTTGCGATCATCATCAATGAATTCAATTTTAATGCAGAGGTCGTTATCACCTGAGCGACTGTTCCAAAAGAGGTTATCCGAGTAGTCTCTCTTTTTCTTGGTTAATAATGTTTTGAATAAATTTTGAATTCTATTGATCTGGCCTGTTAGCAGCAGTTCAATTGCATCGAAGATGCTTGTTTTACCATAACCGTTAGGACCGTCTAGAGTTAGCAAGGAAGACTCGCCAAGATCCAAATAAATATGTTTGAATGCTTTGAAGCTGGAGACTTCAATCTTGGATATTTGCCAATTCATTTTTAATCATTTCCTGAACTATTTCGTCGACGTTTTTATTAGTAATTTGCTGAATAGTTGAATATGTGTCTTCCAGATCAGCTTCTGCAACCGCCTCGGCTGCTTGTAACCTTAGGGACAAGAGGTTTCCTGAATGACTAGGTAACTCCAAGAAAGGAAGTTTAATAAAGGTTTTAGCTGCAAAGCTGTATTGTGAAGCTACAAGAGGGTTTTCTTTGTAATCAATAAATTGCTTTTTGTCAGCAATCACAGATTCAAGTTTGTCGTAGCTAAAATCAGTTAGAGCGCTTTCTTCTGCAATACTGTAATAGAGGACATACTTTTTATAGAAATGCGGATCTTCCTCGATTGCGAAGATTTCTTCTTCGTAGTCCTTGAACTCAGCCAGAACGCCAAGTCGATGAATGCAAATCAAGTCGCAGTTTTTCTTAAAGCTTGGGTTTCTGAGAAACTC
>NZ_JAGJEF010000130.1:0-6502 GCF_018100875.1 Pseudoalteromonas sp. MMG012 | reverse complement strand
CGATGTATTGGTTCAGGGTACTGGTGCAGAGTCGGGTGTTACAGTGACTATTGATATTGGCGGGGTTAGTAAAACGACCACGGCAGACTCAAGCGGTAACTGGACGCTGTCAGGCAATGAGTTAGATATTAGCGCATTAAATAATGGTAGTTTGACGGTTACAGCGACACAGTTAGATAGTGCAGGCAATACGTCAAACTCTTCAACACACACAATTACACTTGATAACATCGCACCCACAGGCCAAACCGCAGCGATAGATCAGAGCTTGATAAATGCGAGTAATGAAGCTGCGTTAAGCTTTACATTAAGTGGGTTAGAAAGTTCGGGATCATTTGTGTATCAAATATCTGATGGCGCAAGTACGGTTTCTAGCAGCTCAGCGACAACAATTACAGGATCAACGGCTCAAGTTACAAACGTTAATGTGTCAAACTTGAATGAAGGAACACTGACACTTTCAGCGACTGTGAGCGACGCAGCGGGCAATGCCGCTAGCAGCGTTACTGCGACCACAACAAAACGTTATAATGTAAAACCGGTTTTATCTGGTACAACAATTACCTCAGTAAATGAAGATGCAGCTTATAGCTTTACACCGACGTTAACTGATTCAGATAGCGGTGATACACATACTTATGCTATTACAAATAAGCCCACTTGGGCAGCGTTTGATACCAATACAGGCGCGTTAACGGGCACCCCGACTGATGAACATGTAGGCACAACCAATAACGTCGCTATAAAAGTATCAGATGGTACGGAAGATAGCGACCCACTCACGTTTAATATTGAAGTAGTTAACACCAATGATGCGCCGGTAGGACAAGGTTTCGCGTTTAGCTTAAATGAAGGTGCATTGCTAACGAAAGGGGTTGCTGATGGGGTATTAAGCAATGCGACGGACGATGACACCGATAGTGGCGATACTTTATCGGCCGTGAAGGTAACAGATCCGCAATATGGGTCGCTTACATTTAATAGTGATGGCAGCTTTAGTTATCAGCATAACGGCAGCGAAAACCACAGTGACAGCTTTACCTATAAAGTAAGAGATGCCTCGAATGCGGAATCTACCACTCAGACCGTGACTTTAACTATGACCGCTGTTGAAGATGCACCAGAGGCAGTGGCAGATGCTTCTTCAACCAATGAAGATACTCCAATCACTTTCAGTGTTGTTGCCAATGATACCGATGCGGAAAATAATATGGTTGTGGCGTCAGCTGCAATTGTAGACAGTCCAACTAAAGGTACAGTGACAATTGCAAATGGGGTGGTAACGTATACACCGACTAGTAACGAAAATGGGGCTGACTCATTTACGTATAATGTTAAAGATAGCACCGGGCTTGCGTCTGCTAAAGCTACTGTATCTATGACCATAAACGCGGTTAATGATGCACCTGTTGCCGCAAACTTTAACGAAACAGTGAATGAAGATATTGCAACTAATGCTTTAACTGTAAGATCTAATGCTTCCGATGTCGAAGATACCAACCCCTCAGGTGCGATTAGCATCGTCTCGCAGCCAACAAGAGGCACGGTTAGCTTAGACCAAACTAATGGCACTATGGTGTATACGCCAAATGCCAATGAAAATGGCACTGATACGTATACTTATACTGTTGCCGACTCAGCTGGGTTGGCATCAAATACCGCCACAGTAACGGTTAATATCGGATCAATAAATGATAGGCCGGTCGCTGGTAATGACACAGTGACAACCAATGAGGATACGTCGACTACACTTGCAATATTAAGTAATGACTCAGATGTGGAAGATCAAGCCTTTAACGGCGCTAATATCACCCTTGAGGACCAAGGCCAAGGTGTTGGAAATTATTCACTTGCAACGGTGACAGTGAACACCAATGGCACTCTGAACATCGCCCCCAAAGCAGATCAAAATGGACAATTAACGTTTACGTATACATTGACAGATAGTGATAATCTTGCCTCAGCAGCAGCAACGGTGACAGTGAGTATTAGCGCTGTTAATGATGCGCCAGTGGCAGTAGATAATACCGCGCAATTGTTAGAAGACGGGCAGTTTGAGGTTAACGTATTAGGTAATGATACCGATGTTGATAGTACACTTAACGCAAGTTCTGTTGCCATTGTTACTCAACCCATAAATGGTCAGGTATCAATAGGCTCATCGGGTGCAATTACGTATACCGCGAATGCAAATTTCTTCGGTGAAGATACATTTACCTATACGGTCGATGACCAAGAAGGCCTCACATCTAATGCTGCAACGGTTACTATGACAGTTTCTAGTGTTAATGATGCACCGGTTATATCTGGCTCACCGGCCTTAAATACAAACGAAGATGCGTTATTCACGTTTACACCGACGGCAAGAGATGACGACCAAGACAACTTGAGCTTCTCAATAACGAATCAACCATTATGGGCAACCTTCGATTCGACAACAGGCACACTCAGTGGTACCCCAACAAATAGTGATGTTGGCAGTTACTCGGGTATTGTTATTAGTGTGAGTGACGGTCAACTTAGTGATGCATTACCTGAGTTTACTTTAACTGTAAACAACGTTAATGATGCGCCTGTTATAGCAGGGAGCCCAGCACTCAGTGTTTTACAAGATGAGAGTTACACATTTACGCCTCAGGCGAGTGATGAAGACTCTACATCGTTAACGTTTACAATAACGGGCTTGCCCAATTGGGCAAGTTTTGATGAAACAACAGGGAGTCTAACTGGTACACCTAGCAGAGACAATGTTGGTGTGTACTCAGGCATTCAAATTTCGGTTTCTGATGGGCAGTTAAGTGCCTCTCTTGAGCGTTTTGACTTAGTTGTAGAGGCAGTGAACGCGGCACCTACATCAAGTAACATTCAGGCGACGGTAACGGAAGATGCAAATACCAGTTTTAGCGCTGTCGTGGAAGACATAGATAACGATCAGCTTACAATAAACATCAATACTCAACCGCAAAATGGTACTTTATCCGTTCAGGGTGATGTGTTTACTTATCAACCCTTTACGAACTTCTTTGGGGTCGATAGTTTCACTTATAGTGCCTCTGATGGTGAATTAACGTCGAATATTTCGACGGTGTTTGTGACGGTGAACGCGGTAAATGACGCGCCCATCGCACAAAATGACGTATTTGCATTTAATACAAATTCAAGCAATACGTATTCGTTAAATGTATTAGAAAACGATACAGATATTGAGAACCAAGTATTAACCATTATTGGTGCGAGTGCATCACTTGGTACCGCAACGATTGTTAACAACCAAATTGAATACGTTGGTTCAGACAATACGCAAGGGACCGTGATTGTTAAATATTTAATTGAAGACTCACAGGGAGCGCGCAGCGGTGCAACAGCAACAGTCACGTTTAGCGCAAGTCAATCAACGGCTATTCCAACGATAACTGCACCGGTTGATGTAAGTGTTGATGCCACAGGGCTATTCACTAAAGTGGATTTAGGGACCGCCATAGCCACAGACAACCAGGGTAATTCATTACCAGTATCTTTGGTTGGAGGACAGCCTGTATTTGTGCCGGGTAATCATATTGCTTACTGGCAAACAACCGATCAGCAGGGTCAGCAAGCTGTAGCGACACAAACCGTGTCAGTTCGTCCGCTTATATCGTTACAAAAAGACAGTCAGGTGGCAGAAGAGCAAACACATACCATTGATGTTTATTTGAACGGCCCAGCTGTTCAATACCCATTAACGGTGCCTTATACGGTATCAGGTACAGCTGATGGCAATGACCATGATTTAACCGCGGGTGAGTTTGTCATTGAATCGGGTGTTCAAGGGCAAATATCGTTCACTGTATTTGCAGATAACAACGCCGAAAGCAATGAGACCATTATCGTAAGTTTGAGCGACGCGCTGAATGTTGGTGCTAAATCAACGTCAACGGTGACCATCGTAGAGCAAAACGTTGCGCCATCTATCTCAACAACCGTTATGCAAGCCGGTGAAAAGCGACTTACATTAACATCGAATCAGGATTTAGTAACGGTTACAGCCAGTACATTTGATGCAAACTTATCAGATGTAGTCACGACAACGTGGTCTGGTGATACGGTGTTGGTTAATCAAAGTAATCAAGCTGAACAGTTCGAGTTTTCACCGCAAGGCATTGCATCAGGGGTATATAAGTTATCAGTTATTGCAGCCGATAATGCGGTACCAAGTTTATCCACGCAACAAGATATCTACCTTGAAATAGTGCCAGAATTACAAGCGTTAGGGAGTAACGATACGGATGGTGATCTCATACCAGATGATCAAGAGGGGCATAGTGATTCAGATGGAGATGGTATTCCAGATTTTCAAGATGCCATTAGTGATTGTAATGTAATGCAAGAGCAGGCCGCAGAGTCACAGCAGTTCTTAATAGAAGGCGATCCTGGGGTATGTTTACGCAAAGGCGCAACAGTACCTCAAAACACCACGGGCGGTGTTCAGTTATTGGTAACTGAATTACCTGAAGACCAAGATGCAAATAATATTGGTGGCTTGTTTGGCTTTATTGCTAATGGTCTACCTCAAGCGGGTGATACGTATAGTTTAGTAATACCACAAAGGAATCCAGTGCCAGAAAATGGGGTATATCGTAAACTCCGTAATGATCAGTGGGTAAATTTTGATGAATCAGGCGACAACAACATATTGTCAACACAAGGAGAGCCGGGTTACTGCCCACCACCGGGAAGCAGTGAGTGGCAAAGTGGCTTGGTAGCAGGTGCATGGTGTGTGCAGTTACAAATTGTTGATGGTGGTCCGAATGATGATGATGGCATCGCCAACCGCAGTGTTATTGATCCAGGTGGGATTGCAGTGCCTGTTAGCTCGAATCAGTTACCGGTTGCCAATAGTGATGAGGTGACCATTTCAGCAGGACAAGAGGTCATTATTGATGTACTTGCTAATGACAGTGATGCCGATGGTGACGTATTGTCAATAACAGGTGCAACGGTAGACTTTGGTCAAGTAGCGATTGTGAATGAAAAGCTAGTCTATCAACCACCGGTGAGCTTTCTTGGAAAGGCCACGATTCAATACAGCATAAAAGATGGTAAAGGGGGGACATCTAACAGTACAGCAACGGTTAATTTAACTGTAAATTCAGCCCCTGTTGCACAAGCTGATACAGCTAACGTGGTTGGCTCTGGTAATGTTGTTATTGACGTATTAGCAAATGATTCGGATGCTGATGGTGATGTGTTATCTGTTATATCGGCAAGCGCGGAAACAGGTACTGCGGTTGTTAATATTGATAATACCCTTACTTATACGCCTAAATTAGGCTTTGAAGGCATAGACACCATTACATATCAATTGAAAGACTCGAAAGGTGCTGTGTCTCAAGGGGTCGTAAAAGTCACCGTGACTGCATTAAAAGCAGTTTCTATAGAAAATAAATCATCAGGAAGTTTAGGAGGAATAATTGTGTTAATGATTTCGGCACTTGTGATCCGCAGAAGGAAACTAGGGCTACCGAGTTTCGCTTTCGTATCGGCGACATGTTTAATGAGTGTTCCAGCTATGGCTAATACTTGGTCTGTTCAAGGTACGGCTGGTAAAGCAAGTGCTAATTTTGCCTATGATTCGTCATTAGCTGCTTCGAATATTGATGACAGCAGCAATAGTTGGTCAGCGGGTATTTATTATGAATTACTTCCACAATTCACAATTGGTATTCGGTATATCGATTTAGGGCAAGGTCGGGTAACATTCAATGGTAATGTTATTGCGCCAGATGATGCACAGTCGCAAGTGAATCGAATCGCGCCTATTTTACCAGAAGGTTTTGCGATGCAACTGGGTTACGATGTGTTTAATGTCAACTCATTTGAAGGCAAGCTTTTCTTAGGGGCGTTTGATTGGAAGTATCATTTGGATAGTACCAGAGATGGGCGTTTTCACACCCGATATGAAGATCAACAAACAGATCTTTACTATGGTGTTGGTGTTGCATATCACCTGTCAGACTCTGTTAACTTAGATGCGCAATATACACGTTATCCTTTGTCTGAAAACGACATTAACGAGTTATCGCTCGGTGTGACTTACCACTTCTAAAATAGTAAAATAAAGCCCCTTTTGGGGCTTTATTTTATCCCATTCAGTGTTTTCTCTTTTTGTGTTCATCACTTGTAATTATCGTGTCGATATATCGACGTATACCATTTAGCTTTACTCCATACTAATCAGAACGATAAGCGCAGGGTGTACTGCTCTCATAGGCAGTGGGTCATAAAGCTTGATCGGGGTGCCTAAAAACGTGTGCAGGCATCAGCTATTACCAAGTACTTTATTGAGTGTCTAGCAAAGCCACATCTAGTAAAATCACAGTGTGAGCAGCCAATTGATGTAGTGTGATAATAGCCAATTAGCTAAGCATGCCAAACACAGTATGGCTAGAATGAACTTGGTGTTATTTACATTCTGCACAATATAAAATCAAACTACTTCAATTAGTTAAAAAATAATTAAACT
>NZ_JAGJEF010000013.1:0-103303 GCF_018100875.1 Pseudoalteromonas sp. MMG012 | reverse complement strand
GTTATAAGCCGCAGGCATACCGCTGTAAAATTGTGTTAGGACTGCGATATCAATCAGTTGGTCAGGTAATAACCCAACAGATAGAGCGGTCCCAACGTGAAAATCTAATTGTAGGGGGGCATTCCCTAATGCTGTAAGGCAACTTACAGTTATAAGCTGTTTATGTTTTAGGGATAACTTGGGTTGCGAGAAGGCATCTCCAAATATTGGGTAGGTTGTTGCGATTAACTGCGGGGCGAGTTCTGAAAAGGTAGCTGAGATGATGTCATAACCTTTAGGATCTAACTGTGTATACAGCTGTTTACCGACAGAGAATCTGTGTTTTAATGTGTCTTTAGGTAACTCAATGCTATGTTTTTTAATTGTATTTGGTAATTGCGCCATTATTTCATTAATTGTTACGTATCCAACGTAGCTGGATAGTTGTATGAGCAGAGAGAGTACCTGCTGTTCACTGAGTATTTTCTCATTGTATGATTGTGTTATTTTTATACTGGCTAGTGTACTTTCACGTAATCCAATCAATTGTGAAATATTGACCAATGTAATTTCAAAAGGTGTGAGTTTGACATGCTTAATGACATCTCGAGATGCGCGATTCTCTGCATCTCTATAGGTGTTTTTGATTTGTGTATGACTATTTGCAAGTGCTGATAGTGAGCATACGGCAAATAATATACTTATAATAGCTATCTTGATATTCATTACTTTTTCCATTTTATCGTTGTCCTGGTATGGCATACCCACCATCAATATGAATTGTTTGTCCTGTAATATTGGTTGCATGATTTGATAATAAGAAGGAAACCAAGTGTGCAACTTCTACGCTTGTTCCTAAGCGTTTTAATGGATGCTGAGCTGCAAATTTATCTAATGCGCTTTGATCATGATTGAAGGCCTGGCGAGTCATTTCAGTAGAGATCCCACCAGGACTGACATTGTTGATCCGAATTCCGAATTGGCTTAATTCAATGGCTGCTGGACGGATGAAAGCATCTAATGCTCCTTTGCTTGCGGAGTATGTGGTGGAACCAATAAGTGCACCATCAGAAAGCCAGGATGAAGTATTGACAATAGCGCCACCACCACTGCTTTTAAAGTAGTTTGCTTGCGCTTGTACTGCGAGCCAAGTTGCTTTGAAGTTGGTAAGTAATGTAAGTTCTAAATCAGCTTCACTCTGCTGTAGTAAAGGAACAAAATTACCGAGTGTACCTGCGTTGTTAAATACACCGTCAAGATGTCCATAATGTTTTACCGTTTGTTCGATAATATATTGATGAGAGGTATTCAGTGTGATGTCAGCTTGAATAGTATGTGCGTGTCCGCCTGTGCGATGAATTTCACGTTGCAGGGTGGTAAGTTTGTCTTGACGTCTAGCGACTAAGGCAACTTTTGCACCGCATTTAGCAAGCCATTTTGCAGTCGCATAGCCGATACCAGAGCTTGCCCCAGTTATCAATATTATTTTGTTTTCTAAAGAGTTATCCATTAATTTCACCATGTGTGTTGATGTTCTGGTGACTATACAATAGAGTTTGCTGTAGATAATCACTCTCTCATAAGGTTATGAATTGCATGGAGCGCACGAATATGCATATGGATGACGGTAGGCTTGGGTTATATGTGACTTTTATCACGACCGTGCAATCAGAGAGCTTTGTTGATGCAGCTATGAAGTTGGACATTTCGGCATCAACATTAGGCCGTAGAATTAAACGCTTAGAATCAGAACTAAAAATACAGCTTTTTGTACGTACTACTCGTTCAATGAATATTACAGAGGCTGGGCAGCAATATTTTGATGCTTTAAGTAATGTGCTTGGTCAGTTAGAAAGTATTGAGCAAGCTCTTGAACTTGACGCAGGCGTGCCATCAGGGGTATTAAAAGTGAGCATCCCAAATACATTTGGGCGTTTACAGATCAGCCCTCATATTGCAGAGTTCCTTACATGTTACCCAAATATTACCTTAGATATTAATCAAAATGACTCTTTTGACGATTTGATGTTGAAAAATTTAGACGTTGCCATAAGGATTGGTAATCTGCCTGACTCGTCGTTAAAGGCTAAAATGATTGCTCCTAATACACGACGATTAGTTGCTTCTAAAAGTTATCTAGATAAATTTGGCTATCCAGTAACACCGCAGAATTTAGTTAATCATCGTTGCCTACATTTCTCACCATTACTTCAAGGTAAAAAATGGACACTTATGAAAGAGGGGAAGTTGGTCAGTATACCGATTACACCTATTGTAAGTAGTGATGATGCATCCACCTTATATGATGCGGTACTAAAAGGTGTAGGTATTGCACAGTTAGCGGATTTTATTGTGCAAGATGATTTGGCTCAGCGCCGATTGTATGAAGTTTTACCTGATTGGATATTAGCCCGTTCTAGTATTTATGCAGTGTATCCAAGTATTGGTTACTTACCACTAAAAACCAGAGCTTTTATCGATTTTTTCACTGAGAAAATTAGACGTAACCTTGATTAATCTATCAATGTTATGGATCATTTTGCACGTTATTATTATTTCAGGGTAAAGAAAATCGCTACTTAAGTTGTTTAACATAAGGGTTTCGCAAAGTATTATTTGAGGTATTTATTGGATGAGAGGTAGTAGAAATTAATGAATTGGCTGTATAGCTTTGCAATTATGGTGCTTTTTTGTGCAGAATCACTTGCGATATCGGCAGATCAAACATTACATCGCTTAAATCGAGATATTGCAGCGTCTACTTTTTCAGGCGTTGTGTATGCAGTCAATGGCGATGAGGTTGTTTTTAACGCGTCTTATGGTTTGGCAAATACAGAGACAAAAATGGCATTTAATGCACAAACTGTACTTGATATTGGGTCTATCACAAAGCAGTTTACCGTGGCTGCTGTACTGAAGCTCGCAGAGCAAAACAAGTTGTCACTTAAAGATTCTCTTGCTAAGTATTTCGTAAATATTCCTATCGAGATGCAGACAATCACATTACATCAATTAATGACGCATTCTGCTGGATTTGCCTATAATGCGGGGCCTGTGTATGAGTTAATTAATAAGCACGATTTTAGAAAGCGCGTATTTAATACCCCATTGTTATTTAAGCCTGGTTCGCAATATGCTCACTCGAATGTGGGGTTTGGGTTGTTAACGCAAATAATAGAGAAGGTAAGTGGGCAGGGGTATGAGCAATTTATTCACAGTAATATATTATTGCCTGCGGGCCTTAAAGAGACAGGTTATAGGTTAATTAGCCGTGAAGAAACCAATTTAGCCGTTCATTATGAAAAGAAGCCTAACGTCTTTGAGCGAATATTTTCAATGACGCCTAAGCGTGATGCCATAGGACATTCATTAGTACATTTTTATGAAAGTTTGGGACAACGGTGGAATATAGAAGGCTCTACGGGGTACTTATCGACAGTACAAGATATGTCTGCTTGGTATCAGGCGATACGAAATAAAAAGGTACTCACTAAACAGTCGTGGGATCTGATATTCACGGAACACGTTGGGAATGGCTCTGTGACTAATACGCAGCATGGCTATGGCTGGTCCATGGGGGAAACAAAGGATGGCCGGAGTTATTTTTATCATCAGGGAAGGTACCGAGGCACTTTATCAATAATAAACTATTACCCTGATATTGACCTATTTGTTTTTATTATGACGAACTGTCGAGATGATTACCCATATGAAATGATTGAAAAACTGACGTATACAATACAGAAAAAAACGTTGCAACTATCTACATTATAAAAATAGAGGACGTATTATGGCTATTTCACTTCGACCGATTGATATTCATAATTATGAAGCGGTATGTGATTTAGATGTTGCTGATACACAGCAAAATTATGTTGCATGCAATATGTGGTCATTAGTTGAGGCACAATTTAATCAAGGATATACAACACGTGCTATTTACCGTAATGAAGAGGTTGTTGGTTTTTTTATGTGGGTAGCACAAACAGGGCATAGTGTGTCGATATGGCGATTTATGATTGACCTCAAATTTCAACAACAAGGCATTGGCAGAGAGGCGCTGTCTCTCGCATTAGAACAAATTAAATCATTGACAGATGTAAAGCAGATTGAAATCTGTTATATGCCAAGTAACCCAGTTGCAAAAGCGTTTTATAGCTCATTCGGATTTCAAGAGGTCGGTATGGATGATGAAGGAGAGGACATGTTAGCGGTGATTGAATTGTCTCAGTAATTTTGCGCGAAGTGTTGTGGTGTTATTTTTTGTGCCCGAGAAGTGTATGTTTATTGTGGCGTTTTTAGTAGGGTAAATTGAGTTTTTTGCGTTTGGCAATATGCTCTTAAAGTGGCTTCACTTACCTTTTAACTTAAAAGTAAGTTAGAATGTGTCCACTAAATTTAAGCATTCAAAAAGCATATGCCGACGCTTAATGATAGGTTGGTCGCCTAAGCATGTGTTAGCAAGTAAAAATACTGAGGTAAAATGGCTGTTTTAGAGATCCTTAAAGCTCCTAACGAGAAGCTAAAAATTCCCGCAACGCCTGTCACAGATATCAGTTCTGTACAGCAACTCATTGATGACATGTTAGATACGATGTACGCAACAGACGATGGTATAGGCTTGGCGTCTACGCAAGTCGGTCGTAAAGAAGCCATTATTGTGATTGATATTTCCGAAGAAAGAGATGCGCCATTGATCTTGATTAATCCCGAAGTGGTTGACGGTGAAAACGTTGAAAAAGGTCAAGAAGGCTGTTTATCTGTGCCTGGTTACTACGCCGACGTAGAACGTTTTACTCAAGTTAAAGTGAGTGGATTAGACAGAGAAGGCAATGTTGTTAATATTGAGAATGATGATTTCTTAGCCATCGTTTTGCAACACGAAATTGATCACTTGAAAGGCAAGCTCTTTATTGATTATTTGTCTCCTTTAAAACAGAAAATGGCATTAAAAAAAGTAAAAAAAGCAGTGAGCCAAAGTGCTTAATACTGTAATTTAGATAGAGTGGCTCTTTGCGAGTCACGCTGTCTTGTTATTCTAGTGAAATAACGACCGTGCGATTACTTTGTTGTTGGCATTCATCATATCCCTTTTTTTCTTTAGCCCGTATACTCAAAGCTTTCTTTAAGCTATTTCTCGTGCAATAAGCATGATATCAATACATCAGTTGTGATAGCGTTAATGTGATTCGCAGAGATTGGTCATTGTTCGTAAGTCCCAAAGGTATATCAATGAATGAGCTTACTAGGAGGTGTTTTTCCTAATATAAAAAATGCCCGCTGGTTGCTATAAGCGTATGACATAAGATTGAAAAAATCTCTAATTATTATTGTTGAAATGACTTTACCTAAACTTATATTGAGGTTTTAAACTCTAACTAAATAATTCAAAAAATAAAGGAAATGCAGTGGAGCGAGGAAACGTATTATCTCAATTATTACGGTTTACACCCTTAGTGTGGGTGATGTTGTTGGGGAATTTCTTTGTGCGTGCCACCTATTATATGGTGTGGCCTTTTTTATCCGTATTGCTATACCAAAAATACAATTTGAATGCCACAGAGGTTGGGCTATTGTTGAGTATATCAGCAGTGTTTTCAGTGTTATTAGGTTTTTATACCGGTAATCTAGCAGATCGCTATGGGCGTTTTAAGTTGCTTTATGCCTCAGTATTAGTTGGCATATTTTCATTTATAGCATTGGCATTTGTTGAGTCGCTATGGGCATTCTGTATGGCGGTATTTTTTGCAACTATGC
The DNA here is from genome assembly GCF_018100875.1 of Pseudoalteromonas sp. MMG012. Lineage (NCBI taxonomy): Bacteria > Pseudomonadati > Pseudomonadota > Gammaproteobacteria > Alteromonadales > Pseudoalteromonadaceae > Pseudoalteromonas > Pseudoalteromonas sp. MMG012. Next base: position 97,567 of record NZ_JAGJEF010000013.1, on the reverse strand, counting down.
CGCGCGCGTTATGGGATGCACCCAGTAAAGCATTATTGAGTGATGAGCTAAAGGAGGATGGAGATAGAGAGTTGGCACTGCATATGTTGTACTTTTTAGTGAATGTAGGTGCTGCAATCGGACCTCTTTATGGCTTGTGGGCGGGTTTAAATGGTGAGCAATTTAGTTTTATTTATACCGCTGTATCTTATATTGGTTTGTTGGTGGCATTATTGGTAATGCATCGTGGTCATTCTGTTTATAACGCAGGCGTTGCGACGACATTACCCAATTTCTCCAGCTGGCTAGGTATCCTTAAAAAGGATACGGTGTTTTTGTTAGTACTTGCTGCAAACCTGCTTATTTACTTTGTATTTGCACAAGGCGACTCTAGTCTTATTCAGTATTTGGCGAGGGCTGAAGTCCCTGAGCTAGCGACACTTGTTTCTATGCTGATAGTGGTTAATTCGTCTGTTATTGTGTTATGTCAATTCCCATTACTGCACCTGATGCGCCACTGGTCGATTCAAAAGAGGTTGTATTGTGGTGGAGGGATCCTTGCTTTATCGCAAGTGATGATGGCGCTTAACCCTGTTGATTATTTTAGTGGCTGGATTGTGTGCGTATTAGTATGGAGTTTAAGTGAAGCTGTTATGTTTTCAAATATTAATGTACATATTGATAGACTTGCACCAGAACACCTTAAATCGAGCTATTTTGGCGCAGCCGGTTTATGCTCTTTAGGATTCGCATTGGCACCATTGTTGGGGGGAATTGTGCTTGATATTGCCAGTGGACCGGTATTATTTATAGTGACGACGGCGATAAGTGTTGTGGCTTTGATGATATATCGCGTGGCAGAGCGCACTCCTCGAGACGAGACTTTATTAGGGGTAAGTAACCTCAGCTCTGGATAAGCGAATTTGCCCAATAAAGCTATTTTTCTCATTCTCAGCGTTGCTTTCATTTGTAATAGCACGCTATTACTGCATAAAAGCGCCTTGATATTGAAGAAAATATCATCATTGGATTGTACGTAAGTTTGCTTACAAAATATTTTCTATTCCAAAACCCTTATCCAGAGCTGAGGTTAAGTAACCTCAGATCTGGATAAGCGAATTTGCCCAATAAAGCTATTTTTTTCACTCTCGGCGTTGCTTTCATTTGTAATAGCACGCTATTACTGCATAAAAGCACCTTGATATTGAAGAAAATATCATCATTGGATTGTACGTAAATTTGCTTACAAAATATTTTCTATTCCAAAACCCTTATCCAGAGCTGAGGTTAAGTAACCTCAGCTCTGGATAAGCGAATTTGCCCAATAAAGCTATTTTTCTCACTGTCAGCGTTGCTTTCATTTGTAATAGCCCGCTATTACTGCATAAAAGCGCCTTGATATTGAAGAAAATATCCTCATTGGATTGTACGTAAGTTTGTTTTCAAAACATTTTCTATTCCAAAACCCTTATCCAGAGCTGAGGTTAAGTAGTTAATTGGTGTATGGGCACGTACTACTTTTATAGAGCATGCCCATCCTACTTCAAGAGTGTATTTGTGTTACGCTTTCTTTTACCTTTCTAAAAGGGACCCACTCTAAATATGACCCACATCTCCATAGCCATTCACATGGTCCATATTGGAAGTAATGCAACCAAATTGCGCTTATGCCAATTTGTACCATAAACACCACAGACGCAATGATAAAACAAAGCATGGGGCTAAGCGTTTGATATAGTGATGCACCTAAGCTGGTAAAAAGTAACAAGCCAATAAAACTTTGTAATAAATAGTTACTCAGTGCTGTACGACCGACATAGGAAAAGGGCATAAGGAGTTTTTGTGCAATATGTTTGTGCCATAGCCATGCTATGCCCCATAGGTAGCATATGCCCAATGTAACATCACTTAAAAACATCATTTTGAACCACAGTGGGCGTAATAGTTCATTGCGATATAATTGGGTCTCAGGCAACAGCCAAAGAAAGATAACTTTATATATCAAGCCTATGATAGCAATGAAAATAGCCATATTTTTATAATGAAGCGTCCACTCCTTACTTGCGAAAGTTAATCTTGCTTTGCCAGCAGCGATACCTAACAAAAACATTGAAAGGGCAATAGGCCCTAAGTAAAAAAGTAGCATAGGTAAGTTAGCCACATACTCATGCCAGTGCAAAGTGATAATTTGCAAATAATTACCGTGACGCAAAGTATCGACAATTCCCTGTTCAGTATATGCCAATAATTGTTTGTCTAGTTGCACCGGAAGTGCTTGGAGTACTACATGGGTGAGTTGATCATAAAAGGGGAAAAGCAACAATACGCCACTGATACACACTAAGACTTTGCATGAAGCATGAATGAACACCAAACACAGTAAACCCAGGATGGCATACAGATGTACGACATCACCGGACCACAGAAAACTAATATGCGCTAAACCAAACATAAATAATATGCTCATTCGGCGAGTAAAAAAAGCAATGTAAGGTTGTTTAAGTTGTCGTTTTTTTTGCATTTGAGAGGCAATACCAAAGCCAAACAGAAATGAAAAAATGGGGAAGAATTTATTGTAGAAAAACAATTGTAATAGTCGGTTTACGGTGTCACTGAGCGGGTCTTGAAATTGTACTGAGAACGCATCTTGATTGATAAATAAACAATGCATAATTGTTATATTAACAAAGAAAACACCAAAAATTGCAAACCCCCTAAAAATATCAAGTAGTGGCAGCCTAGGTACTTGTTGAAGAGTCATGCTGTTGATTCTTATTGTTATTATTTACTTAAATATGATGCCATTTTGTACTTTTAATTACCACATTTATAGCACGTAAATACAGTGCTTATTTTTATGATGTAATTGCACATAATAAAGCAATGAGTCGCCGAAAGTAGTGTGGTGTATAGGTTGGTTTAAGGGAATAGATCTTGCGGATCTGCTAATAATAATTATACTGTGTTTATATACAGTATTTTGGTGGTTGCTTATGAATGACCTTATTGATTTATTGCAGCGTCAGCAATTGGTATGGCGTGGAGACGAACAGATTGGCAATATTGAACGTGTTAGCTCTGGGAACGATGAACTTGATGAAGCCTTACAAGGAGGGTTGCCCAAATATGGTGTTGTTGATATTCAAGCGCAGCAAGGCATTGGAGAGTTGCGTTTATTATTGCCATATCTAGTGCAACAGAAAAAGTTGACTATTTTTATTAACCCTCCGGGATATATAAATGGCCATGGGTTGTTTCACTTAGGCTTTGAGACGGCTTTGTTATTGAGTTTATCAGTTGATAATGAGATTGATGCACTATGGGCAGCTGAGCAGTGCTTGAAAAGTGCAGAATGTAGTAGTGTGTTACTTTGGCAAAATAGACTCGCGATACATCATATAAAGCGTTTACAGCTAGCAGCTGAACGAGGGCAAGCATCACTATTTTTAATGCGCAGTGCAGAGGGGGTTAACCTGTCTTTGCCTGTGTCTTTATGTTTAAAATTACAAGCTCATGAGCGTGGCCTTGCTATTACTATAAAAAAGCAAAAAGGAAGATGGGATAAAACACACTTTATACTCGATATTTCCAGTTATTGGCCTGCGTTATATCGACCGACAATAGAGAGGAAAGTCGTTTCGTTGGCACAGCATCGCCGCAGGTTAATAACATGACTTTGTGGGTATATTTACATTTTAATAGCTTGCAATTAGATAGTTTATTTTGTGAACAAGCGCATCAACCTATCATTATTGTGGAGGGGAAAGACAATAGAGTTGTACAAGCGTGTACCAAGGCACAAACAGCAGGTATCACCATTGGGCAAGGCCTTGGGGCTGCGGCATCATTGTGTCAGAATTTACAGGTACAGCCCTATAATAAAGAGCTTGAACAAGAAAAATTAAAAGAAATTGCCCATAGCTTATACACGCTGACGAGTGATATCTGCTTTTTTGCGGATGCAGGTTTATTACTGAGGGTTAGTAATATGTTGAGCCTGTATCAGGGGCTGCACGCTTACTGGCAATCTATAAGTACTTTATTAAACCGTTTGGGATTTAATTATTGTTATGCCTGTGGCTATTCACCTTTAGCTGCTAGGTTGTTGGCAAGAAACGGCATGAATAAAATCACGGATGATCATGCACTACTCTTACGTGCAGTGAGAGCTCATGCGTTACATGAAAGTGACTTACCGCATAACATGAGCGAGCAACTAACTCGAGTAGGAGTACACACCTTAGATGCGCTTTTATCTATCCCAATGGTGCAATTAGCAAAGCGTTTTGACGCCGAGCTGGTGCATTATGTGGGTCGTTTACTTGGGCATTTTAAGCATCCAGTGAATTTTTATCAGCCGCCCGAGCGCTTTTCGCGTGAGTTAGAATTGCTTTTCGAACTAGAGAATATAAGTTGGTTAAGTAAACCGCTTAATAAATTATTACTCCAGCTGGAAGATTTTTTATCGAGTCGTAATAAGATTGCGTATCAAATTAATATCACATTACAGCAAAGAGACTGTGAGGCGTTAGTGGTAACCGTACAGTCCAAAGAGGGAGAATATAAAGCGACGAAGTGGTTAGCACTGAGTGAGCTTGCGATGTCAAATGTTCAGCTTGATGCCCCTATACAGGGGCTAAGTTTACAGGCTAAGCGTATTACAGCTTATGAAAATACCAATGGTGATTTATTTTCAAAACAGCAAAAAGGAGGCTCTCGCACTGCCTTGCTTTCTATATTGCAAGCTAAGTTAGGCGAACATGCGATACATACAATGCAAGTGCATGCTGATCACCGGCCGGAGAAAGCAAATAGTTCGGTTACTCTGGGTGCTGATACACCTGATTTGATACGTGATGCGAGTTTTATACGGCCAACAATTATGCTGCCCTTTCCTGAGATCTTATCTGAAAAAGTAATTATACAGCAAGGGCCTGAACGTATTTCAACAGGGTGGTGGGATGCACAACCTATTATTCGAGATTATTTTATAGCGAGAGATCCTAGTGGGCGATGGTTATGGGTATTTAGAGATCCAACACAGCAATGGTTTGTACATGGCGTGTTTCACTAATGCGGTACGCTGAATTATTTTGTCAGAGTAACTTTTCATTTTTGCAAGGTGCTTCACATCCAGAAGAGTTGGTAAAACAAGCTGACTTTTTGAAGTATGACGCCCTTGCTATTTGTGATGAGTGCTCAGTTGCAGGTGTCGTACGAGCCCATACAGCAGTAAAGAAATATGGGTTAGGTGTTAAACTGATCATTGGTAGCTTATTACGTTATCAAGACTTAGAGCTGGTGGTTATTTGCCCAAATCGTACAGCATACGCAGAATTATGCCGAGTCATCAGCAATGCGCGTAAGCGCAGCAAAAAAGGGCAATATGAATTGGCTTTATGGGATGTGATGTCAATAAAGCATGGGTTTATTTTATGGCTACCAAGTTTATCTGAGCGGGACAATTATTGGGCATCGTGGTTACAGCAATATCATGCTAACCGTTTATGGATTGGCGTACAGCGACACTTACAAAATAATGATGCGGCTTACTTAGCACATTGTGAGTCACTCAGTGCACAGTTTTCATTGCCGATAAGTGCATGCGGTGGGGTGCTCATGCATAGCGCTACTCGACAGCGCTTACAACATGTTCTCCATGCGATTAGATTAGGTACCTCGGTTGAAAAAGTCGGTAGTACTTTGTTATGTAACGCTGAGCGCTCTTTAAGAAGCATTAATAAGTTAAGTAAGTTGTTTAAAAAAGCATGGGTGGACAATTCGGTTGTGATAGCAAAGCGCTGTGAGTTTAAGTTAGACTCGTTGCGTTATGAATATCCAAGTGAGTTAGTACCTCGCTCTCACACTGCTATGAGTTATTTACGTGCATTAGTTGAACAAGGGAAACAGAGGCGCTTCCCCAATGGGGTACCCGATCATATTATAGGGATTATACATAAAGAATTAGCGTTAATAGAGGAGCTTGATTACGCGTATTTTTTTTTGACGATACACGATGTGGTGATGTTTGCTAAACAACAAGGCATTTTATATCAAGGACGCGGTTCAGCGGCTAATTCGGTCGTATGCTATTGCTTAGAAATTACTTCAGTGGATCCTCAGCAGATTTCGGTATTATTTGAACGTTTTATTAGTAAAGAGCGCAATGAACCGCCGGATATTGATGTTGACTTTGAACATCAACGCCGAGAAGAGGTGATCCAATATATTTATAAAAAATACGGCCGAGAACGAGCTGCTTTAGCTGCGACAGTCGTGAGCTATCGGTTTAAAAGTGCGGTGCGGGATGTGGGTAAAGCGCTGGGTATTGATACCACTCAACTTGAGTATTTTATAAAGAATATAAATCGTCGTGACAAATCACAACACTGGCAGGCACAAATTGTTGAACTTGGGCTCGCCCCTCACTCTTTTTTGGGGCAACTATTCATTGAGCTTGTGGATGAAATTATGGGATTTCCAAGGCATTTATCGCAGCATGTAGGTGGCTTTGTAATTTCTGCTGGACCTTTGTATGAATTGGTGCCCGTCGAAAATGCCAGTATGACAGAGCGCAGTGTTATTCAATGGGATAAAGACGATTTAGAAAGTTTGGCGTTACTTAAAGTAGATATACTTGCTTTGGGCATGCTCACCGCGATTCGAAAAGCATTTCAAAAAATAGAATTACATTTAGGCCATCGTTGGCAAATAGCCGATATAACACGTTTGCAAGAGGATGCGCAGGTATATGGCATGTTACAAAATGCAGATACGGTAGGCGTCTTTCAAATTGAATCGCGTGCACAAATGAGCATGCTACCGCGTTTAAAACCTGCTTGCTATTACGATTTAGTGATTCAAATTGCGATTGTACGTCCAGGCCCAATTCAAGGAGATATGGTACATCCATTTTTAAAACGTCGTAATGGTGAAGAAGAAATTAGTTACCCCTCGGAAGCCGTTAAAGATGTGTTGTCTCGTACTATGGGTGTACCGATATTTCAAGAGCAAGTGATTAAACTCGCAATGGTGGCTGCTGGCTTTAGTGGCGGAGAGGCGGACCAATTACGCCGAGCAATGGCTGCATGGAAAAAGTCAGGTGAATTAATGCAGTTTAAAAATAAGCTGATAAACGGTATGCAAGAGCGAGGGTATACTCAAGCATATGCAGAACAAATATTTTCGCAAATTTGTGGATTTGGAGAGTATGGTTTTCCAGAAAGCCATTCAGCCTCTTTTGCGGTTTTGGCGTATGTATCGGCATGGCTAAAGTATTATTATCCCGCTTTTTTTTATTGTGCATTATTAAATAGTTTACCTATGGGTTTTTATAGTGCGTCACAGCTATGTCAAGATGCTGAGCGTCATAATGTAACAATATGGCCGGTGTGCGTGAATCAGTCGGATTATGATCATAAAGTATGTGAAACAGATAACGGTTTTGTCATTCGCTTAGGGCTTAGATTAATTAAAGGACTTAAAGCAAGCATTGCAAAAACGGTGGTGACTGAACGGCCTGAGCAAGGATATAAAACTGTGGAAGCACTATTTGAGGTGGTATGTGAACACCATACGATGTCGCATTTGGCCTCAGCCAATGCATTACATACTGTTACCAATGGGCGATACAGTGCCCGATGGGCAATAATGGATAGAGAGTCAACCCTACCATTATTTAGAACGCCAGAATCAGTTGTGGAACAAATACAAAAGAAGAATATAGCTCCAGTAGGAGAAGCCGAAGAGATTGCCACGACGATTGAAGATTATAAATCAACAGGATTGAGTTTAAATAAGCACCCGATCACCCTATTAGACGAGGCAGGAAAGTTAACGCACTTTACGCGCGCGCAGCACCTTATGAACTTACAGCATAAATCTTGGGTAACGGTTGTCGGGGTTGTGACGGGAAAGCAATCACCGGGGACCGCAAAAGGAGTGACTTTTTTCACGTTAGAAGATGATACGGGAAATATTAATGTTGTTGTATGGTCAGGTACTGCAAGAGCACAAAAGCAAGCATATTTAAACGCAAAAATATTAGAAGTAAAAGGGATTATAGAAAAAGAAGAGAAAGTAATTCATGTGATAGCAGGGCGCTTGACTAACTTAAGCGACCTGCTAACAATGTAATGGTGGGCTCAATGACTAGAGTGTATGTGTGTAAGTTGCTGTAATAGCAATTATAGTTATTTTTGATGCATTATGTTGAGAAGGTATACAGAATTATTTGAAAGGATATGTATGGAACATGTGAGTGAAAGTGAATATAAAAATGCGGTATTAGCATTACTGAATTCAGAGCCAGATGCGGGGTTAATGGCACCATATATTTCAGTGTTAGTTGAGTACCTTGCTACTACTACGGGGATCAGCGCACATTTTGATATGAATGAGTGGAATGATGCTACCACCGATCAAGGTGTCGCAATATCGCCCGTACAGGCTGCGAAGTGCTTACAGGAAACGTTACGCAGTCAAAAATTTATGCAAGGGGTACATTCAGCAATAAAAGATAAAGCTGCTCAGAGTGATGAAACGATTCAAGTGCTTTATGCTGGGACTGGGCCATATGCAACATTATTACTGCCTTTACTATCGGTGTTAGAATACACACAGGTTAAGGCAACACTAATAGATATTCACCCAGAAAATGTAGCAGCGGTAAAAGCGCTGATCACGCATTTTGGTGTTGAAGATAATATTATTGACATAGTGTGCGCTGATGCGACTCAATGGCAAGCCTCAGAAAATAGGTTATTCGACATCATTATTTCAGAAACAATGACCGCATTATTAAAACGAGAACCCCAAGTTTTTATTTTTGCACATTTATCTCAGTATTTAAAACCTTCAGGTGTACTTATACCAGAAGAAGTATCACTTAAGTCATGGCTAGTAGATGACATTAATCCGGATGTTTTATTGGGTGAGTTTTTTAAGTTAGATCTGGAGCATGCGCTAGATATTTATAAAGGTGATCGCAGTGCGTTTTCTGGTTCTCAACTTATTCCTGAGGGGTTTGAAACAGGATATCGATTTAAGTTAACTACAGATATTAAGGTATATGGAACACATTATTTAACTGAAAATGAGTGTAGTCTCAATATTCCGCTGACCTTTTTACCACACAAAGCGATACTTAAAGGAGGTGATAAAATTCACTATGACTATGTGACTCCCAATAGTGCCGATTTCGTATTCCGATTTCCTTTAAAGGTAATACCTACATCAGAGCAAGAACTATCTAGTTGGGACGTTACAACACGCAATGGCATAAAATTGGTCAAAAGAATATATGAACGCTCACAAACAGGGAAGCATGGCGGGGGACTTAGTGTGCCAGACAATGAGTGGCAGGCTCAATTGAGATTAGTAGAATTGCTGGATTTGCCATTACATAGTGTGATGCAAGCATTATTCGAATATGAATCGTTTCCATTATTTGAACAGTGGTTAATTGAGCACTATGAAGGGTTAGAAAATCCCGTTGCAGTTAATACAATGAATGACGCATTGATGGATTGCCTATTATCAAAAAGTGAGAATACGCCAGTATAGATCTTGTATTACTTAGCCTATGGTGACTGAATGAGTATGTGATCATAGGTTATTTATTCTTGCTTATAAATAGCCTATTTTTCACCTTCACACCACTTAACGCAATTCTTTCGTATTTTATTTCATGGCTGCTAGTGTAAGTTATACTAAATCATTTTAGGCACTTTAGTTATGCATCAAAATAATAAAAATCATACTCGGTTGTTGAGTGCTTTATTGTCATTCGCCTTTTTACTTTATAGCTTTTTAAGTCACGCTGAAACGGAATTGGCTGATATGATCTTGCCCATGAAAGCACGTGCACAATGGATTGATAATAATACTCAGGAACGGGTAAAAGTACTTTTACCTCAATTGATGAAAGACACAAATATTGATATGTGGATACTAATCAGCAGGGAATATAATGAAGACCCCGTATTAAAAACCTTGCTCCCTGCCACGTGGTTATCAGCGAGAAGAACAACAGTTTTGCTTTTCGCACGCAACAAACATGGTCAAGTGGATGCATTGGCTATTGCACCATACAATGTGGGTGACGTGTTTCAAAGGGCTTGGAATAAGTCAGAACAACCCGATCAATGGAAAGCTTTGGCTGAGGTAATAGAAAAATATAAACCAAATAGCATCGCGCTGAATACCTCCGAGCATTGGGCACATGCTGATGGGCTGGTTGTCACTGATAAAGACCTACTTGTTGCCCATTTACCAAAAGGCTATCAAAAGAAACTGGTATCAGCTGAACCGCTAGCTGTGGCTTGGTTGGAACAACGTACTAAAAATGAAATATTCCAGTATGGTCAGATTGTTAAAATTGCCCATGCAATCATTGAAGAAGGTTTTTCAAGTAAGGTAATAAAAGTCGGGGAAACAACGACAGATGACCTGACATGGTGGTACCGAGAAAGAGTACGAGAATTAAAGCTCACCACGTGGTTTCACCCAAGTGTGTCAATTCAAAGAGCTGGTGTGGAGGCCTTTGATCATGAGGCGAGCTTTACCAATGCCAATGGTGAAAATGTAATCCAACCGGGAGACCTATTACATTTAGATTTTGGTATAACATATTTGCGTTTAAATACAGACACACAGCAGCACGCTTACGTACTTAAAAAAGGAGAGTTGCAAGCACCAGATTATTTACAGAATGCGCTCGCCAAAGGTAATTTATTGCAAGATATTTTGACAGAACAATTTGTGGTAGGGCGTACTGGTAATATGATTTTGAAGCGAGCTCGTGAGTTTGCTATAGCTCAAAAATTAAAGCCGACCATCTACACGCACCCAATTGGTTTTCATGGTCATGGCGCGGGCACGACAATAGGTATGTGGGATGCTCAGCAAGGGGTTGTTGGCGATGGTGATTATCCTTTACATCTCAATACGGCTTATTCGATAGAGCTTAACAACGCAGTCTATCTGCCACAATGGAACAAAGAGATCCGTATTATGTTGGAAGAAGATGCGATTTTTACCAGTGAGGGTGTGCAATACTTAAATGGACGACAAACACAATTGTTTTTGGTAGAAAGTGCTTCAAAATAACGACATGGAATGGGGCAAAAAAGGATGTTTCTATACATTTTATGTCATGTCGATTTTATTCAATACAGGATAATTAGGTACGCGTTACATTATGGTTTTAATCATAAGGAACGCCACATGATAGCAATTAACTATTATAAATTAGCACCAAATGCGGTTGAAATATTGTTAGAACAAGAGGCATATTTGAAAACCGCATTTGGCGATTCTAAATCTCTAAATTTGTTACTATGGGATTTAATCAAAATGCGTGTGTCACAAATTAATCAGTGCGCTCATTGTATTGATATGCATAGTAAGAGCGCTATATCTAATGGGGAGTCAATAGAGCGGTTGTTTGCATTGAGTGCATGGCAAGCATCATCACTTTTCTCAGAAAAAGAGCAAGCCATATTGAAATGGGCAGAGTTAATCACTGCCAATCAGGATATCGACGGTATTGAATTGGTCAATTTACAGCGACATTTGGATAAACGCGCGATTTGTGATTTGACCTTCGCAATTAATGCAATTAATAGCTGGAATCGAATCGCCAGAGTGTTTAAACCCGAAATATAATGGGTAGAAAGTAATGAAAATGTTGCTGCAACAGAGGGATGGTTTCGATTTACGCATCTATTTCCCTCAAGGGAAGTTGACGAAATACGTGCAGGGTATTTGGGTTGCAAATTATGATAGCAACAACATATTGTTGCGGCACTTAAAAGCCAATGCATCTAATTCAATTGTGTATTGTTTATCAGGTAGTGTATTACTGGGGGATGAGAAGAGATCAGCAGGTGTGTACTTATGCCCAACGGCATCACAAGCGCAAAAAATCGCGTTTTATCCAAATACCCGGGTTGTGGGCATATGTTTTCAACCTGGAGGGATGGCGCAATTATCTCCACTGGCACAACCAAATGAAATTACCCCAGCGCAGAGCATTGAGTCTGAAAAACATGATACGTGGGATGCGTTATTACACCTTTCATGTTATAGCCAAAACCCGCAGGCGCTGCTCACTCTTTTGTATCGGAAGTTACTCCCGTTATGTGAGTTAGCGCAAGGGTTTGATCCCGTAATGATAAAAGCACTGTCTCGCTGTAAACAGCCGCTATTATTACAAAATGTTGTAAGAGAATTACCTATTGGTCAACGACAGCTTGCCCGATTGTTTAAACAATCGCTTGGGATCACGGCTAAACAATATCAACGTATTGCTAGGGTTAATAACACAATCGATTATTTAAAAAAGGTGCCAAAATGTAGCTTAACACAGTTGGCTTATGATTTTGGTTACTCAGATCAAGCGTATATGACACGTGAATTTAAATACTTTACTCACCATATTCCCAGTTATTATTGTCAGGAAATGGCGTAGGCCTTTTGTGAAAAAGGCAATAACACCCGAAATATCATTAAGATATTACATGTCACTGTAATGCTCTGTAATTGCTGATATTGGTTAATACCACTAACCTATTTGCATTGAACTAAGAGTTGTTAATTATAAGTGAGTGATGAGAATGAGAGTTCACAAAGGACATGTAAGCCATAAAATTCAAGAAAGTAAACAGCACTTGCTGTCTTACTTTGTTAGTGAGAAAGGGCACTTGGCTGTATGCAATAAAACGGTACACGATGTGAGAATACATTGCGCATGTTCATTGCCTCCACTCGTTATTTGCTTGCACAAAAGCATGGAGTGCTGTTAATGGTTAACGTTACGCCGAGTACACTTGAATTAAACAAAGTTTTTGCAGGTGAAAATTTTACTCATGCATGTATATGCTCGCATACGCCACTAAAAAATTGGTTGTTATTGGATTTTGATATTCATCAATTCCCCTTTGCAAAAATCATGAGTAAACAGATTTTAAAGTGCAATAATATTGATAAGTATCATGAGAGTATCATGAGAGTATCATGAGAGTATCATGAGAGTATCATGAGAGTATCATGAGAGTATCATGGCACAAAGAGCACAATTTGGATTACCGCAAAAGTTATTCTCTCAGGATAATTTATTTTTTAGAGACATGATCATTACTCAAACTCAAGGAAGTGGCTTAATTGAATTATATCATCAGTTTATTAACAAGTTCTTAGCGTACAAGGTTGCTCATGAACTCAGTTTTGATGAACGTCCAGATATACGGGTTCATCTCCCCGGTACACTGCCTGTCAGCGAATTCCATGATGACTATTCTATAACTCATCACTTTGAACAAATTAATATGTGGTTGCCCTTAGTGGATACCGCGGGTACATCAACTTTGTGGTTAGAATCAGATTATGGGACAGGTCAAGTTACACCAATTGATGTTAAGTATGGACAAGTTTTACTTTTCGATGGAGGGATCCTAAAGCATGGGAGTCGCAAAAACGAGACTAACAACACACGGATCAGCTTAGAATCAAAATTGTCTTTATTAGGTGCGGGTTTACGTGCGGATGCCGTTCATTTACTCGATCGTTTCAGTTTTGTGCAATGACCTGATTTGTTGTTTTTTGTGCACAGCAGCGTTGTTTGTGCACAGCACCCAGAGTAAGTTATTATTCTTCGGCGGCTAGTTAAGCAGTTAAGTTCCCCACTCGTATGTCATACACTCAGTTTTATCTATTGCTGAATCCCTAAATCTAAAAACCTCTAAATCTAAAAAACTCTAAATCTAAAAACCCACTTTTGTCGTTGAGTATGGTTCGATGATCATGTCGTTTTTTACATGGTATGTGTATTTAATGTGTTTTTTGTATTTTTTGCGTTTGTTAGATGTTTATTTTTTGTATTTTATTTGTTTATAATGCGATTGAAAAAGGTACGCAGTGATGAAGTTTCACCCATCACTATCCAATAAAACAATAAAATAATATTCAGGGGAATAATGTGAAAGGACGAAATATAATCGCCATAAGTGTTAAAGTTGCCTTATTGGCATCCGCTGCATCATGTGGTGTAACGGTCGCTGCTGACAAGGGAGATACGATAAAACTCGACAGGATTGAAGTAACGGGTTCAAGAATTAAGCGTACTGAAATTGAAGGCCCTGCACCGATTCAAGTGCTGACTGCGGAAGATATTCAGGATAAAGGCTTTCCTAATATTTATGAAGCAATCCAGTCTTTAACGGCTGCAACGGGGACCATTCAAGGGCAAGGTATTACGAATTCATTCACACCAAATGCAGAAACGGTTAATTTACGTGGGCTAGGGCCAAATAGAACTTTAGTCTTGTTAAATGGTAGACGAGTAGCGAACTATCCACGTGCATTTAATAGTCAAAATAATGTGTTTAATTTATCAACAATACCGACGTCAGCAGTTGCTAGAATAGAAATTGTAACCGGAGGAAAGTCAGCGGTATATGGTTCTGATGCTATGGCAGGTGTTGTTAATATAATAACCAAAAAGAATGTTGAGCACACTACTGTAACAGCACTAGCAAGTACCACAGATCAAGGCGGCGCAGACAATCGTAAGTTTACGATCACAGGTGGAGCGAATACAGAATCATTTTCTTGGACGTACTCAGTTGATTACTCAAAACAAGATATGCTACTCGGTAATGAAAGAGACTGGTTAGACTCTGTGGATGATGGACCGGCCACTGATACTCAACCACTATATTCACGAGTCAACTCACGAAGTGTTATGGCTTGGACGATTGCGGGCGGCTCTCAATATGTTCACCCTAATGAATTCATCAATGGCGCATGTGATCAATGGACTGAATATGATTTATCTTTACGTCCCGACCGAGGTTATTATTGCGGAAAGGATACAACAGGTGATAGCTCGTATATAAATGAGCGCGAAAATGTGTCGATTTATAACAATTTTCAGTGGGATCTTTCAGATGAGCACCAAGTTTTTGGTGATTTACTCTACTGGAACAGTGACTCAGCAAACCAAGGCGGTTTAGGTCCCAGCTGGCGTTCAGATAACTCCCCAATTGATAATTTAGCATACGGTCGTTTCTTTTTAGATGAGACAGCTGAAAACAGGCCTTTATATTTACAGCGTACGTTTACGCCATCAGAAATTGGCGGTGACAACAAGGGGCATTTCGAAGATGACATGTATTTTGTTGCGGCGGGCATGAAAGGCATTGTACTTGAAGAGATAGCGTACGAAGTTGCATTCTCGCACAGTAAATCGAAAAACTCAGAGTCTGAAATATTGGTTGCAGCAGATAAAGCCAGAGACTACTTTTTAGGTGCAAGGCTAGATGCCAACGACCCGCTATATAGTCCTGACTGGCAGCGTTTTTGGCGTCCATTAGGCCAAGCAGGACGAGACGCTATTTTAGAGTCTAATGATTCCACAGCAGATGCAAGTGTTACAACATTAACGGCGAGTTTGTCTGGTGCAATCATGGAGTTATCAGCAGGAGATTTAGGATTTGCGGCCGTTGTTGAGTATGGTTCGGAGGATTATCGAATTTCAGCCCATCCACGCACATTAGATGAAAGCAAAGGATGGGGTAACGGTTTAACAGCTACAGAAGGCAGTGGTGAACGCGATAGGTATGGAGTCGCACTTGAATTTGAAGTGCCAATTACAGAGCAAGTGAAAGCCAATATTGCAGGCCGTTACGACTATTATGATGATAATACCGATGTAGATGGTGCATTTACCTATCAAATTGGAATTGAATATCGACCTACCGATGATTTGTTAGTGCGAGGAAGTTATGGCACATCATTTAGAGCGCCTGACATTCATCAAGTGAATGCGGGCCCATCTGGGTCTTATAGCGGTATAACGGATGATCATTTAGAGCTTTTATGTCAAGACTATATTTCGGCTGGCAGAACCAACGATGGTGCATTAACAGAGCAATGTGATCCAGACAGTGCTGGACGTTTGCGTGCATCACAAACTATTTTTATCGAACGTACGGGTAATACAAAGCTAAAAGAAGAAACTGGATTTTCCGCTACGGTAGGGTTTGCATGGGAGGTAGCTGAAGGACTTGATTGGACATTTGATGCTTATCGAATTCGTATTGAAGATCAAGTGGAGTCATGGAATTTAACCGATTTTTTCAAAAATGAAGCTGCGTGTCGTCGAGGAACTGCCAATGTCACTGCAGAGCGTTGTGATGAAATAATAAGTCGTGTGGACCGTTTTCCAGGTACTAATCCAACCAACGGCTATAGTGTTGATAAAATACGGACGACATATGTCAATCAATCATTTAACGAACTAACAGGTATTGAAACGAACGTAATATATAAATATGACGCGGGTAGTTGGGGTGAATTTACTGCCAATATGCGTTACAACCATGTTTTAGAAGTGATCCGCCAAGAATTTCCAGGAGATCCCATAAATAAAGAGTATCGAGATGATTTTGATAACGATGATCTACGTTCAAAAGTAGATAACACTTTTACTTGGCATAAAAATGCATGGCGTGTTTCTCTACAACAAATTCGCTATGGTTCAACATGGAATGCAGAAGACCCAAATGGACAAGTTGAAAATAGAGCGGTGCTGGGAGGGCGATTAAAACCGTGGCTGATTTATAATGCTGGTGTGACATATGACATCAATGATGCACACTCATTGAGGTTTGGGGTTAATAATTTACGCGATACCAGAGCACGTAATGATGGCTCTTGGGATTCCGGGAGACCGTGGTTTAATCGTGAAGTTTACCCGACCACAATTGCTGTGATGGGACGTTCATTCTCGTTGCAATATACTGGTAGTTTTTAGGCTAGTTTAATTGAAGAAAAACCACTTGATATGTGGTTTTTCTTATGCATGTAGTTTGGGTTAGTGCTAATAACTTCATGTGAGCAACTTATTACACTAGAAATAGTGGTATGAGTTACAGCGACGTTACAGGGTCAAAGTTAAGAATAGAAATTAGGTTTTAGTATATATGTTCGATGGCCACGAGTATCTCGGTAAAATAAGAGGGATATTTCTAAGCTATCAATATGCCAACAGTTTTCCGCCAGCATATTGATAAACAATTTGTTATTTTAGCCAGCTTTTGGGAGGACCGAGTAAAAGTCCTAAATTATCAGCATATTCTAATATATTTTTCAGCTCACTTTGACAAATAGCCCAAGCATTTTGTGCTAATTGACAATCTAGAATTACATCATGTGTTGCTAAATGAATAGTTAACCCTTCAGCACGTGCTCTGTCTAATAACTTCCATACAATTTCCCAGCTGGGTCTCTCCAGTCCATCAATTGACATCGCACTACCCGCTCTAGTTGATGGTCCATTCCAATTAACACTGAATAAGCGAACAGTGGAAAATATTTGAGAAAGCTCTTTTGTTATACTTTCAGTACCCCAACCATACGGATAAGCGAAATGCTTAAGGTTATAATCTTTATAGAAATCAATACATCTCTGTATTTCCTGTTTTATATAATCACCTTTATACGTTCGAGCAAATTGGTGAGAGCATGAGTGATGGCCTATTATATTTCCCTGTGCGAATAGTGAATCAATATAATGCTTCTGATCTCTTTGAATGACAGTATCAGCATTGACGTAGTAGATTGCTTTCATATTATATAAATCAAATATAGGCTGAGCGCGTTCCCACCAAGATTCAGCGTATGCATCATCGAAAGAAATCATTAAACGGCCAATAGGCTTGAATTCTGTTGTGATGGCACATGCTTCAGTTAAATTATTTACTGTATATGTATTACCCGTTAGCATGCCATTACAGCCAGATACATTTGCAACCTCAAATCCATTTTGGGGTGTAATTTTAAAGGATATATTCTCTCCATGCTTAACCTTCGCGGATGCAGGGGAGATAACCCCAAAGTTGTTATCTTCATTAATCAGTGTATTAATTAAGTAAGACTTTCTTTCAAATTCAACGTTTAACTTACATTCCTCTACAACATTTTTAATAGTGAAACTGTTACCTTTAAGTATACCAAAACAACCATTAATCGTGCGTATTTGGTAGCCTTCATTGGGCGTGATCATGAAACTATGAGATTTACCATGTGTCACTTTGGTAATAGCCGGCTTAATATTACCCTGTTCCACTTTTACAGAAGAAATAGTGTAGGTCGAAGGCAAAAATGAGGCTGAGATAGTACAATCATTTTTTACTTTGTTAATGATGTAGGTACTACCTTTAAGCATGCCATTACACCCAGTAACGTGATCAATACTGTAACCCGTAGCAGTTGCCAATGAAAAATTATACTTTTCATTGGGAGAGGCCATAAGTGATGCGGGTATCACTTCTCCGTTACCACTGATTTGAGTTGCGATGTTTATTTTTTTTTCAGTGTTAGTATTGTTGGTGCTTGCGCTGGTGCCGACATTTTCGCTAATTAGAGGCGCATCACTCGATGATTGATTGTTGCATCCGGAGATGGCAACAACGAATGCGCTCCCTAAAAAAAACCTTGAAGCGTATTTATTTTTACTGAAGAACATATATCTTCCTTGACCTATTTACCTAAAAAAGGTGCGCATACTAATATATTGAAGTGTATTTGAAAAGGGTAAATTTGTTTTTGATCGAAAATATTTACTTTTATGTTGTTGTAATGTAAAGCTTGTTTTTTTTGCGTGTCGGTTTGTTGCAGAAGTGTGTTTTTAGGTACAAGCTGTATTTTTACAGAAATTGTGAGAATTTTTTGAGTTGTGTGCTTTGGTTTTCTTATCACCATTGAAGATAGCAAAAAAGGCATGCATTACCCTATTTTTGATGAAGCGAGCTTCATGTTCAATATATAAAGAGATAACTAAATATAATTCGCGACAATAGCGCTTAACGACTAAATTAGAAAGTAATGTGCTAACTAACTGAATAATTAGGCAGGGCAATGACGATAACGAACAGGCAAAAGCAATTGGTGCAGCAGAGTTTTGCGCAGGTTGAACCCATTGCAGAGCAAGCTGCTGATATTTTTTATACTACCCTTTTCCAATATGATCCATCGTTAAAGCCTTTATTTAAAAATAGCTTGAAAAGCCAAGGCCAAAAGTTGATGGCAACCCTTAAGGTTGCGGTAAATGGTTTAGACGATTTAGATGCACTAATACCTATCTTGCATAAACTTGCTGATAGGCATGTTGCATATGGCGTGCACGCCAAGGACTTTACCCCAGTAGGTAATGCGCTCTTACATACACTTAAAGTTGGGCTGGGTAATAGTTGGACCCCAGAAGTACGTCAAGCGTGGGTTGATGTTTTCAGGATCATTGCCACAGTAATGAAAGCACATGCATTTCGAGAGTAAGCGGGATAGGTTGTACGCTTATGATTAATTGCGCACCAGATAATGCGTGTAAGAGCACAGATTATCTGGTGTAAGCACCACTAAGAGGAATTACCGTTGGTTAACTACGTAGTTTTTACATGCACCAAGGTCTTTATATCTGTGCGCATGCCCTAATGTCATCGGTTGTACGCTGTGTAGCGGGCCGCCCGTTACTTGCCAATTTTTCCCTGCAAAGCTTACGGTGTCACCTGTGTTATAAATAGCAGGATATGACTGCCAAGGATCAGCGCAAGGTTGGCATTTGGGAAGTGCTTTGGCAATCACATTTAGCAGCTTATATTGCTCATCTCTCGAGTCTTGATGTAACTCCCAAATAAACACCCCAGGATATCCATTTTCAGCAACGAATTGTGTTTTGGTGTGTATTAAGTTTGGGGTTTCCCAAAAGTATGCATCGTTATCTAAGATATATTGCCCGCTGTTATAGTCTATACCGAGCCCTTTGACTAGGTTATCAACAATGTCACGAGATGTGTACACTGATACAGGGCCATTTTTACCATCGATAAATGTTTTATTGTAAAATGGCAGGCCTAGGCTGGTTTTACTTACATCATATTTAGTTATCATGCTTTGACTGGCGATGTTTGGATTTACGAGCCCACTATGAATATCGTCCCATGATGCATGATGTTTAATAGGAGAGCCCCCCCAGCCTCCTGTATAGTCATAGGCCATAAAGCGAATGATATCAGCATATTTGTCTAAGTCGGGGTGAAAGTTGATGCCTGACCAACCACCGGCTTGTACGTCGACAGTTACCTCAATATGTTTAGGCAGTGCTGCGCGGAGATCTTTGACTAAATTTAGGAGCCTGTTACTTTCTTCAGGGTTAGGTTGGTTATAACTACTCCAATCTTCCCAGTCAACGTCTATACCGTCGAGATTATGTCGCTTTGCATATTCAACGAGGTTAAACACAAGCTGACTTCGAGCAGCTTCATCCATTGAAAGAAAGTCAACCCCAGCGCCGCCGACCGATATCATCACACCGGTATTATTGGCATGTGCATGACTCACAATATCATCGATATATTGATCCGCTTCTTGAGTATCAAGACTGCCATCAGACTGCGGGTAAGCAAATGCAACAATAATGTGAGTGAGTTGGTCGGTCGCCAAATCTTTAATATCCATATTACCACCGGCAGGGTGATCCCATGTCGCGTAAAACCCTTCAACACGAGGGCAAGACTGCTCTACTGATGCCATTACTGAAAGCGGGAGCACGCTGACTAAGCTGGCCATAACTGTTTTTTTAAACATTATATAATCCTTAATTCTACATGTTGTATATCGTTTAGCGACTTTGTTGTAGCACTAATATTAATTTTATGTAAAGTGAATAAAAATAATGTAAGGAGAAGCACACTTAATCGTTGTGAAAGATAAGAATAAGCAATGATGTGATCTATGGGTAAGTGATTTATGTACTTGTATTAAAGAGTGAGGAATAGCCTAGTTTTGGATATAACATACGTTTATTTAGACAAAAATTAACATCACAAGGCAATACCTTAGTAGATGGGGTGGAATTTTAATTAATATAAAACAAATGCTTAGTTGTTTTTGTGGTTTTATTTTTGATTGAGAGAGTAAGGTGAACAGTCGACGTATATGTGATAGCGCGAAGCGTATTTTGGATCTGTTTTATGGGTTGAGAGACAGCGGTTGTAATTATATATTCTTATATTGATGTGCCGTGTAAATATTATCAATTTCAAATAACGAAACTATTTACTTTTAACCTGTTGTTTTAAATCTATTATTTAATTTTTATGTCGGTTTCGTTAACAATCTTTTACAATCCAGCTTCATTTACCTATGTTAATTTTTATGTTTTCTGATACATTTTTTAACGAAAATAATAACAAATGACAGGTTTAACCATGATCAAGCAACAAAAAAACAACAAAGTACTTTTCAGCGCAACTTTACTATCGCTTGCTGTTTCAGCGTCGTTACAGGCAGCACCAATGCTAGAAGAAGCAAATAAATCGCCTCTTCCAAAGCGTTATATCGTTAAATATAAATCAGGAACAACTTCAGCTGTAATGGGCAGTGAAGGTGAGATGTCACATCTCACTCAATCTAGAATGTTTAACCTAGGAATTAACAATGCACAATTCAAACCGAGTCTGAATGCCGTTGTAACACCATTAACCAGCGCACAGCTGCAAACACTACAAGAAGACAGCGATGTTGAATACGTTGAGGAAGATTTACCACGTCGTCTAATGTCTCAAGATATCCCTTATGGCATTAGTTTAGTTCAAGCTGATCAGGTTGATGATATGGTTGCATCAGCAGCCAGCGGCGGTAAAAAGATCTGTGTAATTGACTCTGGCCTAGATTTGCCACATGAAGATATGGGTTCTAACGGTGGAACTATATCAGGCACCAATGACAGAGGCACAGGAAACTGGTTTGAACATGGTGGCCCACATGGTACACACGTGGCTGGCACAATTGCGGCATTGAATAATGGTATTGGCGTTCGAGGTGTGATTGGCACAGATCCTTCAATGCATATTATTAAAGTATTTAATGCAAGTGGTTGGGGATATTCATCAGAGCTTGTTGACGCAGTTAACAAATGTCAATCGGCAGGTGCAGATGTTGTAAACATGAGTTTAGGTGGTGCAGGTTCAAGCACGACTGAACGTAATGGTATGCAAGCCGCTGCAGATGCAGGTATGTTATTAATTGCCGCAGCGGGAAATGACGGGGTGTTATCTAACCCAACGGATCTAGAAAGTTTCCCTGCATCATATGATTCAGTTATGTCAGTTGGTGGTGTAGATAAAAATAAAGATTTATACACCAGCTCACAAAAGAATAGCCAAGTAGAAATTGCAGCGCCAGGCGTTGATGTGCAATCGACTTACCCAGAAGGTGATGGCTCTTCAGTATCTTTAACTGTAAATAGTATTTCGTATGATACCAATGCAATGGAAAACCAAGGTGTTGTTACTGCTTCTTTATATGATTTTGCAACTGGTGAAGCGACTGACAATGGTGCCAATGGTAAGGTGTGTTTAATTCAACGTGGTGCTATTTCGTTCCATGATAAAGTTAAGAATTGTGAAGACAGTGGCGGCGTAGGCGCGATTATATATAATAATGCAGCTGGGAGCTTCAGCGGTACTTTAGGTGATTCAAACCAAACAACGATTCCAAGTTTAACAGTGACTGATGTTGCTGGTGCAGCCATGCTAGCGGATGCAGGTACATCGGCGGCTATTAATATCAGCCCAGGTAACTACGGAAAAATGACCGGTACTTCAATGGCTTCTCCTCATGTTGCTGGTGTTGCTGCATTGGTATGGAGTCATCACCCAAGCTGTACCGCTGCACAAATTCGTACTGTGTTAACAGCAACAGCGGAAGACTTAGGTGCACCAGGAAGAGATGTGCAGTTTGGCCATGGTTTAGTTCAAGCAAAAGCAGCTGTTGATCACTTAAATGCAAATGGTTGTTCAGGTACACCAGGTGGTGACTTACCGGCAATTGATGAGACAACAAATAACATTAATGTTTCGCGCCGTAACTGGGTTCGTTATACGTTTGACTTAGCGGATGGTTATTCAAACTTTAACGTTGCAATGTCAGGCGGTACAGGTGATGCTGATTTGTATGTAACGTATGGCAAAGCATCTACTCGTTCGAAGTGGGATTGCCGACCTTATGCTGGTGGTAATGTTGAAAATTGCGCATTTACTAACCCGCAAGCAGGCACGTGGTATATCGATGTTTATGGTTATAGTACTGCGACAGGTGTCTCTGTGAATATCACAGCAACACCGTAATAAAATCTATTAGCTTAGAATAGGGCCGCATAAGCGGCCTTTTTTATTTCTATATTACTCACTAATAGAGAGAGACTAATATCAGCCAGGTTTATTCCATCACTAGGTGAATGTAATTAAAATGTTATATGAAAATGTAAAGCTAGCGCCGCTCAATCAATCGGATTGGGCGTTATTTTTAGAAATGAACCAATGTTCTCGTGTAATGAAATATGTGTACGATTGTTTACCATTAGAGGTGATCAGGTTTAATTTCAGCCAGCGAATAATAAGAACGTCAAAGGAGAGCGAAAGTTGGTATTTTAGTATTACTGATAGTAAAACGAATGAGAAAGTTGGCAATATAGGTATGCAACTAATAGACAAAAAGCAAGGTATTAGCGAAGTTGGGTTTATGTTAAAGCCGAATGCGCATGGCAAAGGGTACGCTACTGATGCTTTAAAGTTGTTAGTGGAGCATGCTTTTGAGACATTGCATATGCAAGAACTGACGGCAACTTGTGCAACTAATAATATTGGTTCTTATAAATTGCTAGAGAAAGTCGGGTTTACGCGTATTCGAAAGTTAACGAAGAACACCATGATTAAAGGTGTGTTAGTCGATGACTCTGTATATTCAATAACTAACAAGAGTGCATAAAAAAACTTAAGAAGCCACTAAAGCTCGCCGCTTTATACATTCTCAGTACGCGATATTCACCCCCACATGATACAATCAGTGGTTAATATACCTGTTGATAGATGGCTATTTGTCGTATCAAAAATAATAATTTATCGCTGAGTTGTTCATTGCAATGATCTCATACCTTTCTTTAATTGAGCTTTTATTCTAATTTAACTTGAATTCTTAAAATTTGAGCGTACACTTGCGCGCTCAAATTTAAGCTAACAGGTGTACGCTCAATTGAAACGAATATTACAGGCCGTCTCTAACAAGTTTTCACAATGGTTTTTACATCATCGAAGTTTTGCTGGGTATATTGAACCTGTGATACAGCACTTTAAACCCGCTTGGAGAGCCGACTTATATCGAGCTCATATCGAATGTGTGGAAAAAACGGCAGAACATTTTATTCGTGTATCTTTACGGCCTGAGCGTAACTGGCCTACCCATTTGGCAGGACAACATATAAATATAACGGTTGAAATGAATGGCCGTTTATTGACGCGTACTTTTACGATTGCGTCTTGCCCATATGAGCGTGATAAGCAGGGCTGTATCTCGTTATTAATACGCGTTGACCTTAATGGGCGTTTTACAAGTCAACTCTCTGAACAACTGAAAAAAATTGCATGGGTCAATATATCGAAACCACAAGGCACGTTTGTTGTTCAATCTCTAAAAAAGCCTCTACTTATGATTGCGGGAGGCTCAGGAATAACGCCATTCGCAGCAATGCTTACACAGCATTTACGTGATATACAGGAGCCAGTTCGCTTGGTGTATTTTGCTAAAGCAGATCAGCATCAACTTGTTGAACAGTTAACTCAGCTTGAGACTGAGCACCGTAATTTTAGCTTTGAGTTATGTACGAGAGCACACAGTAAAGCATTATCCTATTACTTATCAGTGAGCAACTTAGTGGATGTTTACTGCTGCGGACCGAATGAGATGCTACATGAGGTACAACAGGTGTGTGGTGATTTAGGACTAAAGTATTTTGACGAAGTGTTTGGTTTAAAAAAAGCACCGACTTATCACAGTTTGGATATGGGGGCTGAGCATACTTTAAATTTTGATGGCCAAGTCATATCGGTTAATAGCAGCGATGTGCTACTTAAACAATTGGAAGAAAAAAATGTTGCTGTAACCCGAGGTTGTGGCATTGGGATCTGTCACCAGTGCCAATGTGTAAAAAGTAAAGGTGTGGTCAGAGATATTCGCACTGGCGCGCTATCTGATAGTGGCCATCAGTTGATCCAATTATGTATCTCACAGCCCGTTTCTGATTTGGAGGTCACGTTATGAGTTCAGTTAATTTTGACTTATTGGCTGAGGAGTTAGATGAAATAAAGCAACTCACGTTAGCCAAAGTAGGTCAGTATGATGCAGATCATATTAGACGGGTAATAAGAATTCAGCGCTATAGTGAGTGGTTAGGTCGCGCTCTGTTGCTATTGGGGTTTTGGCAACCAGTTATATGGTTGCTTGGCGTTGTTTTACTTGCATTGGCTAAAATACTAGACAATATGGAGATTGGTCATAATGTAATGCACGGTCAGTATGACTGGATGAATGACAAAAACATAAACTCCATGGCTTATGAGTGGGATATTGCATGTGATGGACAGAGCTGGCATCGAGTGCATAATTATGAACATCACACTTATACTAATATCATTGGCAAAGACAGAGATTTTGGTTACGGGCTATTAAGGCTGTCTGATGACTTTCAATGGCGTTTAAAGAACACTTGGCAGTTTTTTACCTATATAAATTTGAGTGTATTTTTTCAGTGGGGTGTGTCTTATCACGAACTTGCAGCCGAACGGGTTTTTTTGGGTAAGAAAAAACAGAATCGAGACTATAAAGTATCACACGCTATATTGAAACGGCGCTTTTTTAGCAAAGGAAGTCGGCAATTGGTGAAAGACTATGTGTTGTTTCCATTGCTTGCAGGGCCGTTATTTTTATGGGTGCTCGGGGGCAATTTTCTGGCTAATTTACTACGTAATTTATGGACATCAACCATCATTTTTTGTGGCCATTTTACAGAGCAGACAAAAACGTTTAGTCAACAGCAATGCGAAAATGAAAGTCAAGGTCAATGGTACTATCGCCAAGCATTGGGATCGTCCAATATTCAAGGGGGAAATACTTTTCATATATTAACAGGACATTTAAGTTTTCAAATAGAGCATCACTTATTCCCTGACTTACCTTCGTCTAGGTATCAAGAAGTCGCGCCGATGGTGCAGTCTGTCTTTGCACGTCATGGAATTGCATACAATACAGGTACATTTTTTTGCCAATATGGCTCTGTGCTGAAGCGGATCATGCGTTATTCACTTCCCTGATTGTACAACTAGATAGTGCTACCGTTCCCACGGGGGGATATTGGTTTACTTTTAACCAGCTTAAACGTACGAAATTAAGCTGGTTAGTACCGCACTGAATTGCCCCTCATATTGCAGTACATGATGTGTGTTTATATTTGTGGGCAGCACGCAGTAACAAGGAAAAACCCAGTATTTAAGAGGCATACTAACCTCAGCTCTGGATAAGCGAATTTGCCCAATAAAGCTATTTTTTTCACTCTCGGCGTTGCTTTCATTTGTAATAGCCCGCTATTACTGCATAAAAGCGCCTTGATATTGAACAAAATATCGTCATTGGATTGTACGTAAGTTTATTTTTAAAACGTTTTCTATTCCAAAACCCTTATCCAAACCTGAGGTTAAGTAACCTCAGTTCTGGATAAGCGAATTTGCCCAATAAAGCTATTTTTTTCACTCTCGGCGTTGCTTTCATTTGTAATAGCCCGCTATTACTGCATAAAAGCGCCTTGATATTGAACAAAATATCGTCATTGGATTGTACGTAAGTTTATTTTTAAAACGTTTTCTATTCCAAAACCCTTATCCAAATCTGAGGTTATACTGGGTATCAATGACTTTCCTATAGTATGTTAAATAATCAATGCACTTTATTACATTGCGCTTTATTTCAATACCGGTGATGTGACTTAATTCAAAGCGCACATATCGCTTCTCTGCCTATTTTCCACTGCAAGACTCATGTAGATATCGTTTGGTTTATATTTGGCTAGGTTTGTCAAAATAATAGTTGTTTGCTTTTCGTATGAAATTAATTAGTAAAAATAATGCCAAATAAAACTAATGTAAACACTGTTGGTGAAGTGCCAATTTTATGTAAATGTAAATAAAATTAATCTGACGTGGTGGCTTTGTATTTATTTAAATTACTGATATTTAACAGGTTATGTGGTGTTTTTTATTTCTAATTATTTATTTTGAAAATATTTAGTTAAAAATTGTTAATTAATTTCATTGATATTAACTTTGGCTTGTAGTTAAAATAGGTTCAATTGATGCGGGGTGAGCCTGTATTCAATGAAATAAGTTACTTAAAAAGGAAATTAAACATGAATAAAACTAATGCGTTATTATTGGCTTCAACATTATTCTCTGGGGCAAGTTTTGCATTAGCACAAAATGTAGAAGATACGGATGGATACGAGCGTTTGACTCAATACGCTTCTGGTCCGGTGTCTTCTGCGACAATTATCAGCGAATATGCACATCACTTAACAGTGGAGTTGTTACTAGCGCAAGATACCAGTTACTGCGATGTAGCGAATGTTTATTCGAACACGGGGGGCTGGAATAACAATGGTGAGCATGTTGCCAATACGCGTGTGACTATTGATACAAATAACCCTTCAAAGTTGACTGCGTCAGTGGCCATTCCAGAGCAGTTTTTATCTACAAACAAAAAGTTGCGCGTAAGTTGTTACGATGCGCAAGGAACTGACTATAAAGTACAGGTTAATATCCCTGGTGCACCAGATGTGGATTGGCAAATTGACGTAACACCAAAAGGTGAGTTCGTTCACCAACCATACTCATTTGGCTACCACAGTGAGTATCATGTATCTAGCCGTTTAACGGTAAACAACCATAACAACCAAGCTTATTGTTCTGTTGTTGCTAATCGTGGTGTTGAGCTTGGTTTGTTTTCAGGTAAAGAGTCAAAAGGTCCATTCCATTCAGATGTATTCACTGCAAATAAATATGTCGTTAATGTGCGTCAGCCAGTGTTATATCAGATCTTAGAATGTGAAAACGCGGCAGGAAAAACACTCGCTGTAAAAGTATTTAGCTTGACCGACCCCAATGGTATTTACTTGCTTGAAGACCAGTTAATCGTAAAATAATCGAATTGACTTAGTTTTAGTTATAGCGTTATAAAAATGCAGACACCCTCGGTGTCTGCATTTTTAACGTAAGAGGTTCGCTAATGCTTTATCTAAGTGATTAAATCTAAATGAAAACTGACTATCAAGTAATTTTTTTGGTATAACAGTTTGTCCATAAATCAGTAAATCAGCCATTTCCCCGAATAGTAGCCGTAATACAATCTTAGGCATTGGCAACACCGCAGGTCGCGACAGTGTACTGGCTAATATTTTTGTGAATTCTTGGTTACTGACAGGATTGGGAGCCGTTGCATTAAAAGTACCAGACAGGTGTTGGTTATTAATTAAATGTAATATGATGTTCACCATGTCATCAATGTGGATCCAAGACATCATTTGTTGGCCATCGGCCATTTTTCCACCCAGACACAGCTTAAAGGCGGGTAACATCTTTGTAAGTGCCCCAGCATCTTGGCTCAATACAATTCCAGTACGCAACACACACACACGCGTGTTTCTTGACTCTGCACGACGAGCGGTTTGTTCCCATTCGTTACATAAGTGATGACTAAACTCTGGGTTGTAATCGTTGAACGTTTCATCAATCGTTATTTGGCTATTTTGTCTGCCATAGAAACCAATCGCACTGCCAGATATGAATGTATGAGGTGGGGTGGTGGCCTGCGTTATTTTAGTGACTAACTGCTGCGTTATATTGATACGACTTTCAGTAATGAGGTGTTTTTGTTTGTCGGACCATCGTTTATCAGCGATTGGCTCGCCAGCTAGGTTAACCACAACGTCGATTGTGTCAAAGTTTATTGTCTCCAATGTTGAAATGCAGGTTACTTTACGACCAAGTAGCGCTTGCGCGTTATCAACGTTACGGGAGAGGGCCGTCACTTTAAACTGCTGTGCTAAAAATCCACATAACTGCCTACCGATTAGCCCTGTTGCGCCTGTAACGAGTATTCTCATTTTTAATTATCTCCGCTGAGAAAAGTATGCTGTGTATTTCAGTATACGAGATGATTGTACTATCGATCACCTTTCGCTCTATGCTGCTACAACTTTGGGATGGAATGATTTAGAATTAACAAAAAATTGTTAAGGAAATTCTGTGTCTTCTCTGTCAGGCCTAAACAAAAGTCTCGTTATTTTAGCGTCGTTATTTGTTGTACTTGCTGGTATTAAATTAGCGAGTGATATCGTGATCCCTTTTATTTTAGCTGCTTTTATCGCGATCATTTGTAATCCATTACTGAAGTTTTTTGCGCGTTTTCATATCCCAAAAGGGATCGCTATTGTATTGGTCATTTGCCTTATTACTGCAATTGGGATGAGCTTAGCAGGACTTGTTGGCCAATCTCTTACTGATTTTTCAAAGCAATTACCACAATATCGAGAGGAGTTACAAAATAAGTTTATTTGGACTGTGAATATTGCCGCACAATACAATATTTTGATAGATAAAAACCAACTTATTTCTTTATTCGACCCAGGTAAAATGATTGATATGGCCACTAATATGTTAACAGGCTTTGGTGGCGTTATGGCGAATGTGTTTTTAATCATATTGACGGTTGTGTTTATGTTGTTTGAGGCACCGATGTTAAGTAAAAAAGTGCACTTGGCGTTGGACGACCCGCAAATGAAAATGCAACAAATCGACCGATTCTTAGACTCAATCAATTCTTACTTGGCGATAAAAACAATGGTGTCGTTGGCCACTGGATTCTGCGCTGGTTTGTTGCTATGGGTATTAGGTGTAGATTACTTTGTACTGTGGGCGGTTGTGGCATTTCTTCTTAACTATATTCCTAATATTGGCTCAATGATTGCCGCTGTTCCAGCGGTGTTATTAGCATTGATCACATTGGGGCCAATTGTGGCTGGTATTGTCGCCGTTGGTTACATCATAATAAATACGGTAATGGGCAGTATCATTGAACCTAAATTTATGGGCCGTGGCCTTGGGTTGTCGACACTCGTGGTGTTCTTGTCGTTGATTTTTTGGGGCTGGTTATTGGGCACCGTCGGCATGTTATTGTCAGTGCCGTTAACAATGGTGGTTAAGATAGCCCTTGAAGCGACCGAAGAAGGGCAGTGGTTAGCAACCATGCTCGGAAACGCGGAGTAAAGTACAGTAATAGGCAAATTTAAATAAAAAATGTAAAGCCTTGAGGTGTTTAACCATGCAGGGCTTTACCTTTCAAAATAAAGGCAGTGTACCGATACGTGAGTGATAACCCATTGATGATGAGCTGTATTTTCTGATTTTTCCTCACATCAAATCATGTTAACTAAAAACATATCAAATAAAAGCATTTTAAATAAAAAGCGAACGTCTACACCTGTAAGCACGGCATACCTCGATAACGACAAAACGTAACCTCATTAAACCTTTTACCCTGATGAGTAAAATCAGGAAGCCGACGGTATCTGCTTTGTGCGCAACGACTGTTCAGTAAGTTTACTGCGCTGTGAGTTAGTTTGGTTGTACATAAATTTGAGCTTTTAAATAGTGATGATCTATATTAACACTCAAGCATAAAATCTATAGCATAAAATCTATTTGCTGCCTAACTCATAATGAGACATACTATTTCAACTCGAATAGAAAATGTCAATAGAATCAGATTTATCGAATGGACGAATTCAGTTTTGCACAGAAGCAGCGCCTAGCTTATATCGACTTTAAGCTTTATTTTACTGGAATGGTAACGCGCAGTGAAATAGTCAGTCATTTCGAATTAGGCCTTGCCGCAGCAACCAGAGATTTGAAGTTCTACAAAGACAATGCACCTGAGAATATGGCGTATGACAACGTAGAAAAGAAATACTTCATCACAACGCAATTCAAGCCCATATTTAAACATGATGTTCGCCGCACGCTCATTAAGTTAGCGAATAACATAAGCGATGGCTTTGATTCTATTGGTGATATTTCATTTCCTATAGAATCACCAAGCCCGTTAAACGTGCCTGATATTGATATTATCGCTAAGCTCTCACAAGCGATTATCAACCATAAGCCTATTAGCGTTATATACACCTCTTTAAGCAGTGGTTCGGGTGTAAGAGAACTTGTACCTCATTCAATCGTAGATAATGGTTTGCGTTGGCATGTAAGAGCTTTTGACCGTAAAACTAATAGCTTTCGAGACTTTGTTTTAACCCGCATTACCAAAGTTACAATTCAAGCACAGACACCATCCCCTGAAGAAGATAAGTTAGAAGATCATCAGTGGATGCGTATGGTGCCTTTACAAATTATTCCGCATCCAAATAACGTGAAGCATCCAACTGCCATTAAGCTCGATTTTGGCATGAAAAAAGGCATATTAGAAGTTAACGTGCGTGCCGCAATGGCTGGTTATTTATTAAGACGTTGGAACGTGGATTGTTCTGAAAGTGGCACGCTTTCAGGCCCAGAATACCAGCTCTATTTGCAAAACAGTCAAACATTATACGGTGCAGAAAATCTCGCAATTGCACCGGGCTATCAAGTAGAACAGCAAATATTAACGCAAGAATAAAAGTAAGAATTTTAAAGGACGAATTAAATGGCAACCGCTAAAAGCAAAAAGAGCAATACCGCAAACACCAATTTTGAAGAAACCCTATGGGACACCGCGAATAAACTGCGTGGCAGTGTTGAATCGTCTGAATATAAGCACGTGGTATTAAGCCTTATTTTCTTAAAATTTATCAGTGATAAGTTTGAAGATAAACGCCAAGCCTTAATTGATGGTGGTATGCAGGATTTTGTTGAGCAAGTTGAATTTTACATGCAAGACAACGTGTTTTACCTACCAGAGGAAGCCCGTTGGTCGTTTATTAAAAAGAACATGAAACAAGACGACATTGCAGTAAAAATTGATACCGCATTACACACGGTTGAAAAGAACAACCCGTCATTAAAAGGCGCATTGCCAGAAAACTACTTTAGCCGTTTAGGGCTTGTTACTAGTAAGCTTGCGTCACTTATCGATACCATTAATAACATCGACACCGCCGCCAGCGAGTGTGAAATGACCGAAGAAGACTTAGTCGGTCGTGTTTACGAATACTTCTTAGGTAAGTTTGCTTCAAGCGAAGGGAAAGGCGGGGGCGAATTCTATACGCCAAAATCAGTGGTTGCGTTAATTGCTGAAATGATAGAGCCCTTTAAAGGTAAAATTTACGATCCGTGTTGTGGCTCAGGCGGTATGTTTGTGCAGTCGTTAAAGTTTATCGACAGCCACAAAGGCAACCGTAAAGACATTTCAATTTACGGTCAAGAATACACCAACACCACCTATAAACTAGCCAAAATGAACTTAGCGGTGCGTGGTATTTCAGGTAATTTAGGAGAAGTCGCCGGAGACAGCTTTTTTAAAGACCAACACCCCGATTTAAAAGCCGATTTCATCATGGCAAACCCGCCGTTTAACCAAAAACAATGGCGTTCTGATAGCGAATTAGTAGACGATGGCCGCTGGGCGGGTTTTGACGTACCACCAACAGGTAATGCTAACTATGCGTGGATCATGCACATGATCTCAAAGCTCAGTGAAAATGGCACCGCAGGGTTTGTATTAGCCAATGGCTCAATGAGTTCAAATACCAGTGGCGAAGGGGCTATTCGCCAAAAAATCATCGAGCAAGATTTAGTTGATTGTATGATCGCCTTACCGGGGCAGCTTTTCTACACCACACAAATTCCTGTGTGTTTATGGTTTATCACCAAAAATAAAAAGGCAAGTAGCGAGGGAGATTCACTAGGTAAAAGGCGCAACCGCCAAGGTGAAACGCTATTTATTGATGCCCGTGAAATAGGGACTATGGTTAGCCGTGTACATAAAGAATTAACTACGGATGATATCGCTGATATAGCTCGCACTTATCATGCATGGCGCAACACCCCCGGTCATTCCGCACTTGATGCGGAATCTCTTGAACCATATAAAGATGTTGCAGGTTACAGTAAATCAGCATCACTTGAAGACATCAAAGCCAATGACTTTGTATTAACACCGGGCCGTTATGTGGGCGCTGCTGAAATTGAGG
The DNA here is from genome assembly GCF_018100875.1 of Pseudoalteromonas sp. MMG012. NCBI lineage: Bacteria > Pseudomonadati > Pseudomonadota > Gammaproteobacteria > Alteromonadales > Pseudoalteromonadaceae > Pseudoalteromonas > Pseudoalteromonas sp. MMG012. Next base: position 64,467 of record NZ_JAGJEF010000013.1, on the reverse strand, counting down.
ACGATGGCATTCCGTTTGAAGTAAAAATGAAAGAGCTAAGCCAAACCCTATATAGCCAGATGGAACAGGCAGAAGAGCTTGATAAAGCGATCCGCCAAAACTTGGAGGTGTTGGGTTATGGCATTTAATCTAACAACTTTATCTGAGTATGCGAAAGTTCAAGGTGGGTTTGCATATAAGAGCAAAGACTTCATTGAATACAGCGATAATAAAGTTTTAAAAATTAAAAATGTTCGGTTTGGTACTGTTAACTACGAAGATAGCGCATTTGTTTCAAACGAAATAGCTCAATCAACTAAGCTATGGGAGACTCAAGAAGGCGATATCCTTATTTCAATGACTGGCTCTGGGCCTAACGCACCTCAATCTTTAGTTGGCCGAGTAGCAAGAATTTGGGCTAATGAGCCTAAGGCATATATAAATCAACGAGTTGGTAGAATAAAACTAAAAGAAGAAGGTAAAGTTCATTCTGATTTTTTATTCTATCTTTTGTCTTTGCCTCAAAGCCAAGACTTCCTTGTGTCAAACTCGTCAGGGAGTGCAAATCAAGCAAATATTAGTGGCAAGATAATAGAGATGTTACCTTGTCCTGAAGTAACTTTTGAAGAAAGTGAATCGATTGCAAACATTGCACGATCTCTGGATGAAAAAATTATTTTAAACCGCCAAACAAACCAAACCCTTGAGCAAATGGCGCAAGCGTTATTTAAAAGCTGGTTTGTGGATTTTGATCCCGTTTTCGACAATGCCCTTGCTAGTGGTATGGCAGTAAACGATTTCCCAGAAGCCTTACAGAAAAAAGCACTTTTAAGGCAACAGCAACGCCAACAAGCACCATCAGCGGGTAAAGAGCAACAACAAAGTGCTAATGGAGAGCCTTCAGCCGATAAAAAAGGTGAAGCTAAAACACTACCCGAAGACATTCGTCAACTCTTCCCAAGTGAATTTGAACAGACGGATGAACCATCAATCGGCATCAACGGCTGGATACCTAATGGGTGGCATATTGAAGCGGTATCAAAAGCAATACAAGTAAATCCTAAAACTACTTTGCCTAAGCAAACTGTCGCAAAATTTGCTGACATGAAGGCAATTCCAACATCTGGCTATATGGTTGATGAAATCATTGAGAAAGAATACAAAGGTGGGGCTAAGTTCATCGCAAAGGATATACTTTTTGCTCGGATCACGCCTTGTTTACAAAATGGTAAAACGGCATTAGTAGACTTTTTATCAGACAATGAAGTTGGATTTGGCTCGACAGAGTTTATTGTACTAAGGCAAAAAGACAAAGTTAGTTATCCATTTGTTGCCTGCCTAGCGAGAGAGGGTGGTTTTAGATCTCATTGTATGCAAAGTATGGTTGGTTCATCTGGTCGTCAAAGAGTTCAAAACGCATGTTTCGATGACTATTACTTAGCATTACCAGATAAACAGGAATTATTAGAACAGTTTACTGAAATGACATCTGCTAACTTTTCAAAAATGATAGCAAACAAACTGGAGAGCCAATCTCTTACTAAGCTTAGAGACACATTATTACCAAAACTCATCTCAGGCGAACTAACCTTGCCTGTTGACAACAGCACAGCCTCGGCCGCGATAGAAGCATACCCATCATGAAAACCTATGACGACGAACAGCACCCCATTATGAGCCAGCTAAAAAGCTGGTTTAAACAAAAATCGGCTGATGAACTCAGCGAGATTATTCTCAATTATATTGGCGAGTCAACAGAAGAGCAAAGCCGTTGGCAGCTTGCCATGTTAAACGACCAAGGTGGGTTAAGCGGCGGTGAGATAAAAAAAATGATCACCAAAGCCTTGCCAAAAAAGCAGGTTTGGAGCTACAGCGAGGCAAGCGCCTATTTTCGGCATAGTGATGACATGTTTGCAGACATTTTTAATGCCATAGATACCTTACCTGTTGATAAACAGTGGCAACTTACCTTACATGCGCTGGTCAGACTCAATACCGTGTTAGAGCAAGTCGATGACTCAGGCGGTTACCGTTTTGATTTAGAAGGCGAATTAAATCAACGATTAAGTACCTTGTTTAACCAACAAACTTGGTCTGACGATGACAAGGCACAATGGATTTTTGACCATTATAAAGACTATAAATACGATGTGTTTCCGAGCGTACCCGAGGACTTTAACTTAACTGCTCCGGTAAAACAGATTTTTGTTGGCTTATGTAAAACAGCTGCACAACAACGTCAGCAACAAGGCGTTGATTTAAGCAACTGGCAGCAAAAATCTAAATATGCTCGTTTGGTTAAACCGCTCATAGCGCAAGCGCAACAAAATAATGATTGGCAGCAACAATGCACTTTGATGGCAATGACCGCTTACGATGAAAGAGATTTTATTAACATCAGCCAGCTTTGTTTAGATAATAAAGGTGTTGATCAAGGTGAACTCTTAGATGCGGAATATTGGCTACAAAAAGCCTATCACGCGGCAAAAAATGACCGGGAAAAAATCAGTTGTCAACAATTTGAAGTTGAGTTGCGCCTTGCTTTAAAAGACTATGGTCAAGCGTGGCAGTTGGCGTGGCAACTATTTAAGCAACGCCCTAGCTTTTCAGGTTACAAAGGGTTAATAGCACTGGAGAGAAAAATAGGGGTAATTGATGCAACATTTAAAGATAAAGCCGAGCATATTTTTACCCACTGTTACACTGAAAATAGCTATGGAGGCATTGCCAGAGAGGCAGATGCGTTATTAAGCTTTTATATGTATCATCAAGAGTTAACCAATGCTCGTTTATGGGTAAAGTCACATAAAGCAGAGTTTGCTAAATTGCTTAAATTAGCGGATTTAATTGTTGCTGAACACCCACAAGAAGCCATCGATTTATATGCGCGTGTTGTACTACCAACAATAAGCCAAGGTAACAATCAAGCATATCAACACGCCACCGATTTACTGCTGACGCTAGAGAAAAACCTTCAAGGTGATCATCTTGAGCAACTACACCTGATGATCCGTCACGTTATCAAACAACACAAAGCAAAACGTAATATGATGAAGCTTTTAAAAGCACATTATTCAGTATGCTTTTAGAGTCAGTGACCAATCAAATACAGCGATAAAAGTACGCTCAAAAGCGCCAAAATAGAACAATAATAATAGGGAAATATTATGAAGTTTACAGAAGCTCAATTAGAAGCAGCCATTATAGAGTTACTGGGTGATCAAGGCTACGTGTATACCTCTGGTTCAGACTTTTCTATGGCTGACGGCACACGAGAACCAGAGCAGGTATTAATAAAAGAAGACTTACGCGCATATCTGGCAAATCGTTATGCTGCTGATGACATTACCCCGGGTGAAATTGATAGCATTATCTTACAGCTTGAAACCTTACCGGTAGGTGACTTATATGAAAGTAATAAAACCTTTTGTAAGTGGTTAAGTGATGGCTTTTTATTAAAACGTGAAGCAGGTAATAAGCCAGGTGAAGCGTCTAAAAAAGATTTATATATTCAGCTAATTGACTATGACCAAATAAAGAAGGCAGAAGTCGCGGTTGCTCAAGCGTCACATGAAGCGTTACCTAGGGTAGCAGAGTCAAGCATCACTTATGCTGCTGCAACACAGCACAACATTTTTAAAATCGTTAATCAGCTAGAGATTGACAGCCCATCAGCAGATAACGGCATGCGTATTCCTGATGGTATTATATATATCAATGGTTTGCCTGTTGTTGTGTTTGAATTTAAGAGCGCGATTCGTGAAGAACAAGCCACATTACATGATGCCTATGTGCAATTAACCACTCGTTATCGCCGTGATATTCCCCAGTTATTTGTTTTCAATGCACTGTGCGTGATTAGTGATGGGGTAAATAATAAAATGGGCAATGTATTTGCACCTTATGATTTTTACTATGCATGGCGAAAAGTGACGGGAGATGAATCAATAGAGCAAGACGGTATTAATGGCTTGCATACTATGTTGCAAGGCTTGTTTGATAAAGAACGTTTATGTGATGTTATTCGACACTTTATTTACTTTCCGGATAAATCTAAAGATGAAGTAAAAATAGTGTGCCGTTACCCACAATATTACGCTGCTAAAAAGCTTTTTGAGAATATTAAGAAAGAGCGAAAGTTACTAACTGCTGGCGGCAATGTAGAAGGGGGCAGTGGTAAAGGCGGTACGTATTTTGGTGCCACTGGCTGTGGTAAAAGCTTTACCATGCAGTTTTTATCACGGCTTTTGATGAAAAGCGTTGAATTTGAAAGCCCGACCCTCGTATTAATCACCGACAGAACAGATTTAGACGACCAGTTATCTAAACAATTCTCCAACGCTAAAAGCTATATTGGCGATGATCATATTGTGAGTGTTGAAAGCCGCGAACAACTAAGAACACTCCTTAAAGGCCGGCAAAGTGGCGGTGTATTTTTAACGACCATTCATAAATTTACCGAAGACATTGAAGTACTCACAGAGCGTACCAACGTTATTTGTATTTCTGATGAGGCACATCGTAGCCAAGTAAACTTAGATCAAAAGGTGGTGATTACTGATAAAGGCCCTAATGCCGGAGTGAGGCGCACATACGGTTTTGCAAAGTATTTACATGACTCATTACCTAATGCGACCTTTGTTGGTTTTACCGGCACACCTATTGATGCCACGTTAGATGTTTTTGGTGAGGTAATAGATGCGTATACCATGTCAGAGTCGGTGAAAGATGAAATAACGGTGCGTATTGTTTATGAAGGCCGTGCGGCAAAAGTATTGCTTAATAATGCCAAGTTAGAAGAGATAGAAGCGTATTACAAGCAATGTGAAGACTCTGGTAGCAATGAACATCAGGTAGAAGAAAGCAAAAAAGCCACTTCGAGCATGAACTCGATTTTGGGCGATCCTGATCGCATACGCACGCTAGCTAAAGATTTTGTTGAACACTACGAAGCACGCATCACTGAAGGCTCTACGATAAAAGGTAAGGCCATGTTTGTTAGTAGTTCACGTGAGATTGCTTACCTGTTTTATCAGGAGCTGGAAGCGTTACGCCCTGAGTGGTTTGAAATACGGGAGTGCGAAAAAGGCTCTACGTTAAGCGAACAAGAGAAGAAGAAAATCAAACCGATGGAGCGTGTCAAAATGGTTATGACACGTGGTAAAGATGATCCAGTAGCCCTGTATAACTTACTAGGCACCAAAGAGTACCGTAAAGAGTTAGACCGTCAGTTTAAGAATGATAAATCTAACTTTAAAATCGCCATTGTCGTTGATATGTGGCTTACTGGTTTTGACGTTCCATTCCTTGATACGATTTACATTGATAAACCACTGCAAAAACATAATCTTATTCAAACTATTTCACGTGTTAACCGTAAGTTTGCGGGTAAGCATAAAGGTTTAGTGGTTGATTACATCGGTATTAAAACGGCGATGAATAAAGCGTTAGCGCAGTTCTCAAAGTCAGAAGAAACGAACTTTGAAGATATTAATCAGTCGGTTATTGCGGTTAAAGATCATTTAGATTTACTCAATCGAATTTTCCATCAGTTTGACTCTTTTCCATATTTCACTGGCGAGCCAGTGGCACAGTTAAATTGCTTAAATTCTGCGGCTGAATTTGTACTCTCTATTGGCAAACTTGAGAAACGCTTTATGGCATTAGTTAAGCGTTTAAAAGCCGCTTATGATGTGTGTTGTGGCAGTGAGAAGCTTTCAGAAAAAGAGCGGGATTATATTCACTTTTATTTAGCTGTTCGTTCAATTATTTATAAGTTAACCAAAGGCGATGCGCCTGATACTACTCAGATGAACGCTAAAGTGCGTGAGATGATTGCAGAGGCGCTTAAAAGTGAGGGGGTAGAGGAAATATTCAAACTTGGCAACGACGATGGTGAGATTGATATTTTTGATGAAGACTATCTTGCCAAAATTGGCAAAATAAAGCTGCCCAATACCAAAATAATGCTACTGCAAAAAATGCTAGCTAAAGCCATTGGTGAAATGAAAAAGGTTAATCTTGCTCAGGGAGTAGATTTCACCAAACGGTTTAAGGCGTTAGTTGAAAAGTACAATGAGCGTAAAGAAGAAGATGTATTGCTCAGTGAAGTATTAGAAGACTTTTCTGATGAAATTATCAATATGTTTACCGACCTTAAAACTGAGATGGACTCTAACGATGGCCTAGGTATTAGCTTTGAAGAAAAAGCATTTTACGACATTCTAAAATCGTTGGCTGTTAAGTATGACTTTACTTACCCTGATGATAAATTAATTGAATTGTCGCAAGCTGTAAAAGAGGTTGTTGATGATAAAGCCAAATACACCGATTGGAATAACCGTGATGATATTAAGGCTGAGTTAAAAGTTGATTTGATCATGCTACTCCATAGGTTTGGCTACCCGCCGGTTAGTCGAGACGAAGTGTATAAAGAGATTTTTGCACAGGCTGAAAATTTTAAGAAAAATAGAGTTTAACGAAACTTATCTTATTTGTAATAAAAAATAGAATAATTTTGGAGTAAAAATGGATGTTCAACCAGACAATCAGAGCGTAGACAAGCTGTTTAGCGGCACGGTTTACCATATAGATTTTTATCAAAGAGATTATAAATGGACAGAAGTGCCTGTACGGAGGTTGCTCGCTGATTTATTCTTTCCTTTTAATAAAGCTTATGATGAAAATATAACGTTAGACCCATCAAAAGAAACCATCGTTGCTAAGTACCCTTGGTATTATTTAAATACTTACGTAACAAATACGATTGAAGGCCGAGTTTTCGTGGTTGATGGCCAACAACGATTAACAACATTAACTCTATTACTTATAAAACTAAAGCATTTAGCTCAGCGTTTTGAGTCGAAAACTGAACATTGGATCAGTCAAAAAATACTCGGATATTCAGGAATGGATAAAGAATTTTGGATGAACCATATAAAGCATTTAAAAACATTAGAGAGCTTATTTGAAGACGATAGTGACTTAAAAAATATTCCTCAAGATTCTGGTATAACCTCCCAAAATATGGTGAACAATTACCGCGCAATAAGTATCTATTTAGATAAAAGAATTACTGATCAACATAAGTTTGAAAGCTTTGTATTTTTTTACATGTTACGCTTAGTAATCATTAATTTGTCCGTTGAACAAACAGATGTACCTATGGTTTTTGAAGTAATAAATGATAGAGGTGTTAAATTAAAACCTTATGAAATTCTTAAAGGGAAACTTTTAGGGCAAATAGATAAAATTGAACTAGAGAAAAATGATTTTAATGGTTTATGGGAAAACCAAGTTAATCAAGTAAACTCATTTTCTGAAGATGAGATAGATAATTTCTTTAGATATTATTTGAAGTCAAAATACACAAAAACTCGTGCAGAGGGGCAGAAATTTGATGGTGATTATCACCGAGAAATGTTTTCTAATGCTATGAATGATGAACTTAAGCTTGAGCATAACCCTGCTGAAGTTAAAGATTTCTTAAGTAATAAATTTAGATATTTTACTAGTTTGTATTCAAAAGTTTGGCAAGCAAGTATTAGCTATGATCGAGACATGCCAGAGGTATTTCATAACAAACTAAATGAATTAGATACTCAATTTCACCTAATTTTAGCCGCTTGTAAAGTTGATGACCCTCAAGAACATTTGAAAATACGAAAAGTAGCGAACGAACTTGACCGGTTATTCACATTGGCTCAATTGCAAGGAGGATACGATAGCAACCGCTTCGCTGCTGAAATAGCAATTATCGCAAGCAAACTCATTGAGGCTGATATTGTAAACTATAGAGATATTTTTGATAGCTCATTAATCAAACTTTTAAGCGAGCAGAGAGAGGATGATGTATCTGAACCTTTCAGGTATGCCTTCTTTAAAAATGCTTCTGTTGCAAGTTTAAACAAGCGATTTACGCGATACTTCTTTGCACGTGTTGAAAACTTCGTTGCGGACATTATGAAGCAGGAAATGAGGCATGGATTGGGGGATTTAGTACGTAAAACAGGGCCCGTAAATGGTTTCCATGTAGAACATATTATCTCAAGAAATGATGAGAATTTAGAGCTATTCAATAACGATGACGAATTGTTTGAGCTAGAGCGTAACCGTTTAGGTGGCATTTTATTGCTAAAAGGTCGGGATAATATCTCTAGTAATAATGAAGTGTTCGAACAAAAACTTAAAACTTATGCAAACAGCTTATATTGGAACGAAACATTAAGAGCCGATTGTTATAAAAGTAAGCTAGATTTTACTGGTTATATAGCAAAACAAAAGCTGGATTTTAGTCATTATGAAGAGTTTGGCCCAGAGCAATTAGAGGCACGACATCAATTATTGTTTGCAATAACAAAAATTATTTGGGGTTAAAAACGGAAAATAGCAAAATTTCATATAGGTAATTACATTTATGGAGTAAAGGAATGAAGGTTTTAAAACCAAAGAAACAAGGGGATTTAGATGGTGCATGTGGTTTTTATTTTGTAGCTAATGCGGTGACCTATTAACTGAGATTGATCCTGATATAACCTTCAGGTGCTTAATTGAGAGCATGTTACAAGATAAAGAATCAATGTGTTTTATTGATGGGGTGGAGCGAGGAACATTAAAAGATATTATCTCCCGTACCTTCAAGAAGCTAAATAGCGATGAGCTGAGTTAGTTGATGAATATACTGGGGAGAGTTCCTCAGCTTTGGGTAAGCGAATTTGCCCAATAAAGCTATTTTTCTCACTCTCAGCGTTGCTTTCATTTGTAATAGCCCGCTATTACTGCATAAAAGCGCCTTGATACTGAACAAAATATCATCATTGGATTGTACGTAAGTGTGTTTTTAAAACATTTTCTGTTCCAAAACCCTTATCCAAACCTAAGATTAATTAGTCAGTGTCTTTAACCGCGTTTCAATCACAAAGTTAATCGGTGCGTGCAGTTTAAAGCGCACGAGTATATTGAAAAGTATCCTTCGAAAACCACTCGCTGTTAAGATTAGAAGGGGAGTTTGAGATCTTCAATGTGCCTTTGTAACATGCGAATTTTACATTTTTTATAGATGATGGCAGCCTTAGTCGCGTTAGGCATTTGATGTAAATATCGCCAGCGACAGCTGTCTTCAATATATTTGTCTTGCCTGATAAAGCTACGTTCTACAATAGGTAGTAATTGAGAGTTGCCAGTATCTTGTTCGATTAAATTCATGTCTAGTCTAAGTTTGGTGATCCAGGTTTTTCTGGTGCGCTCTAGGTTGGCAATGTTCCCATCTAAACAAATAATATAATTTTTTGCGCGTGACGGATGCGTATCAGCCAATGGCTCACAGTCTTTTAAAATATCGATATTCGCATTGACTGATGCTGAACAAAATAGCAGTGAAAAATAAAAGACGTTTTTAGTTTTTTTCATAATTAAACTCAATCGAAAACCTAGCTCCACCAAGTGGTGAGTTATCTATATGTATATGCCCATGGTATGCGTTCACTAAGTCGGATACAATGGCCATTCCGACACCATGTCCAGCCTCATATGTGTCTAATCTCGCACCGCGTTTTAATAGTTCAGACCGTTGATGGTCGGGTATTCCAGGGCCGTCGTCAGATACTTCAATACATATCCCTTTATTATTCAATGCACGTAGGTTTATTTCAACTGTGTGTTGGCAAGCTTTACAAGCGTTATCAATAATATTGCCTAGCATTTCCATTAAGTCTGTTTTATCGCCTAAGAAAGCAAGATCCGGGCTACATTGACAATGGAAGTCAATATTTTTGTCGTGATATACCTTACGCATTGCATTCAATATAGATTTTAGCACAGGTTCTACAACTGTTTGCTTTTTCCAAGTATCTGAAGCGCCTGTCGCAGCCCGTTTTAATTGGTGCTCTATCATTGCATTTATTCTATCGAGCTGCTCTTGTGCGTCTTCATCTGATGCCATCGGGCTAGATTTCAATACTGCTAAGGGGGTTTTTAAAGCGTGGGCTAAGTCACTTAAGGATGATCTATAACGCTCTTTTTGGCGGCGTTGAGAATCAAGTAATAAATTCAGGTCAGCCTTAATTGTTTGTAGTTCAACAGGGTAGAGGCCACTGATTTTATCTCTTTCACCGGCTTCCACTTCTTTAATTTCTTTATCAAGCCGTTGCAAAGGTCTGGCATTCCAAATAAAGCCCACAGCCATGAGCGCTGCAATAAGTACCCCCATGACTAACATCCAATTTACAAGCGTATTGCGAAACCCCGACATTTGTTCCACGAGTGCATCGTTGCGTTTTAATAAAATAAACCGTGCATGTTGAGATTGCTCTGCGTTACCTAAAATAACAGTTAAGCTTAATTGCCAGTACTTTGCTTGATTGTATTTCACTAACTCAAATTCAGCTGCGCCAGCTTCTCCGTTTACAAACTCGGGTGTGACAGACAGGTTAACCGCTGACTCCGAATACCAAACAAGCGTTTGATCTTGATAAACCATTGCAAAGGTATCTGAATTTAACCGGTTTAGCTCAGGTGCCAAAATGGTTCGAGGCATTTCAATGCCATCAGTGACAAATTCGACTTCAGATATTAGGGAGTATAAATGCGCTTCTAAGGTTTTCTCTGTTGCTTCAACTAAAGAGGCATGATAGGCACGGCCAATGGAGAAAAACAAGGCCGGAAGTGCAACAATAAGCACAAAGACAAGAATGAATCCTTGTCTTATTTTTAAAGAGATTTGTGCAGCGTTTACCACTGGTTTTTAAACCTGTAGCCTCTTCCTCGCAATGTTTCGACAGGATTAAGCGTACCATCGGGATCGAGCTTTTTCCGCAATCGTAAAACAAAGACTTCAATGACGTTTGAGTCTAAATCAAAATCTTGATCATAAATATGTTCTGTAAGTTCTGATTTTGATATCACTTTTTGGGGGTTAACCATTAAATACTCGAGTACTTTATACTCATAAGCTGTTAATGAGAGTTCTCTTTCGTTAACCCATACCTGCTGAGAACGGGTATGAATTTTTATTGGCCCAATACTGATTTCGGGATTTGCTTGACCTGCACTTCTACGAATTAAGGCATTACAGCGAGCGATGAGTTCTTCTAAATGAAACGGTTTGGTTAAGTAATCATCTGCACCAGCATCAAGTCCTTCAACTTTATCTTGCCAACGATCTCGCGCGGTGAGTATTAGAATAGGAATGTCTATTCCAGCAGCTCTGGCTTGACGAATAATTTCGATACCATTTAATTTCGGAAGCCCCAAATCGATAACCGCCATATCTAACGGATATTCTTTCAGATGAAACAAACCAGACTCACCATCATGGCATAAATCGATACTGTATTTTTCTTTCTCAAGTGCGCTACGCAGGTTTTCGGCCAGTTGAATATCATCTTCAATTACTAAAATTCGCATTTCTAATCCTTTTTGACCTCTCCAGTCACTTTATTAACTTTGAGATCTACAATACGACCGTTGCTTTGCAATATACGTACGATGAAATAGTCACCTTGCTCGGTTATTTTCAAGGTTCTACCAGAAAAATCTGTTAAGGCAAGTTCGACAGCCTGTTTTTTGGTTATTGTCTGCTTTTCAGCACTTGAGGCGTTACTTGACAGTAACAACAACCCAGAAAGAAACAGACAAACTATCAATCGCATTTTACAAAGCTCCACGATCTTAAAGTTACTAAACAAGAGTATGTAAGATTAGAACACAGGTGATTAACCTTTCCTGAACTTACATCAGATTAAAATACTTTTTTAAATGGTTTTACGATACTACCAGCGTAAACACCCGCGTGAATATAAGGGTCATCATCAGCCCAAGCTTGTGCTTGTGCTAATGAATCGAATTCAGCGATGATCAATGAGCCTGTAAAACCCGCACTTCCAGGATCATTCGAATCAATCGCCGGCAATGGGCCCGCCGCAACAACACGACCTTGTTCTTGTAGCTCGGTAATGCGCGCTATATGCGCGGGTCGGGCAGCTAAGCGCTTTTCTAAAGAGTTTTCTACGTCTGTAGAATGGATCATATATAACATAGCTATGCTAATCAGTAAGATAAATTTTCCATATAGTAGTCTGATTTGCACTAGCTTGTAAACGATGATCAGATTTGTCTGGGCCTTTAACGTTAAAAACTTGAAAATAGGCCGTGAAGGCTGGTAGAGTCGCTCGGATATTTTAAAATAATAATAAGGTTGTCTGCATGAGTGCAAATCGTGAGCATTTTAGCTCCCGACTAGGTTTCATCTTAGCTGCAGCAGGTTCTGCTGTCGGGATTGGTAACTTAGTTGGCTTCCCAGTATCTGCTACTAAAAATGGTGGTGGTGCATTTTTACTCGTTTATGCTTTGTTCGTCGCTTTTATTTGTTTGCCCGTTATGATGGCTGAAATGGCCATGGGCCGAAAAGCACAAAAAGACCCATACGGTGCGTATAAAAGGCTCTCTGGCAGTGACAAAAAGTGGTCGTTTGCAGGCATGTTAGCGGTTTTAACGCCTTTTATGATCGCTGTATTTTATATGGTTATCACCGTTTGGATTTTTGGATACTTAGCACAGACAGCCATGGGGAACCTAGATGCATTAGCGGATCCGGCGCACTTTGGTGAGTTTATTAATCAATCTAGTGTTTTTTGGTATATGTTGCTGGTTGGTATTATCGTTAATTTAATTTTAGTGGGGGGCGTAAAGCAAGGGATTGAAAAAGCGGCTAAGTTTTTGATGCCTGCGTTGTTTGTGCTATTGATAGGGCTTGTTGCCTATGTGCTAACATTAGATAATGCGATGGCTGGTGTGCGCTATTATGTGATTCCCGACTTTTCTAAAATGAATGCCAGTGTATTAAATGGTGCGTTATCTCAGGCGTTCTTTTCATTGTCTTTGGGGATGGGTATTTTAATGACTTATGCCTCTTATATTTCTAAAAAGGAAGATATTGTTGGTGGTGCAAAGATGGTTGCGCTTACTGATTCTTTGGTCGCATTTATAGCGGGTCTTATGGTGTTACCAGCCATATTTAGCTTCAACCCAGCAACCAACCCTGATGAATTATCTGAATCGTCAGTATCAATGATTTTTGTATACTTACCTAAAATCCTACTTGCCATTCAATCAGATATTGGATACACCGGCGCTTCGATTGTGGCTTTTGTGTTTTTCTTGTTGGTATTTTTTGCGGCAATCACGTCTTTGGTCTCTATTATTGAAGTGCCGACCGCAGCGTTAATGGAAGAGAAGAATGTGAGTCGTAAGGCTGCATTAATCATACTTGCAGGTGCAACGGGTATATTGACGATACTCTCAACGATGTCATTTGGTATGGTTGATTGGTTAACCCAATTTATAAATTATGGTGGTGCAAGTAAGAGCTTATTTGATCTGGTATATGATGTTTTTTACGATACGATCTTGCCTCTCAATGGCTTAATGGTGTGTTTATTTGTGATATATCGTTGGAAGAAAGTACGTTTATCTGAAGAGTTATCTCAAGGCTGTGAAGGATATGAAGGGAGCTTTACTGAGAAATACGTGAACTTTTCACTATCGACGTTCATTCCAGTTGTGTTACTGATCATCTTTGTGAATACCGTTGCAACGAAGTTTTTCGCAGTGAGCTTGTTTGGCTTTTAATTTACGATAGATAAAAGCAAAGCCAGCACATCGTGCTGGCTTTTTTGTTGTTGAATGACTGTAACCGTTATTTTAATAAAAAGGCGCGTATAACCACATATTTAAAAACGTAATTTGAGAGTTTGCATCTTTGAACTGAACACCCGCTTTGGAAAACTTCATGGTGTATTGCACTGCATCACCAACACGCTTGTTATCTAACGCTGTAATAGGCACAAAGTTAACCGTACTTAGGTTGGCATGATGTTGAATGGCAGCAGGGATGTCTTGGGTCATATCTACTCCAAGGAACTCAAAGACATCAATTACAATACGGCCAAACTCTTCATATAGTTTATCGAATATTTTAGGGGTTAGCTGCTCAAATAGTTCGAATAAAAATGGCAGATTAACATCAACGTCTACTTTCGGTTGAAAGCTAGATTTGGCAGGATCAATACTCAGGTTCCGACTATAGATGTTGTACTGACCTTTCAATAGAATGTTTGAGTATTTAATGTTGACGGTAAAACGTACTGGTAATCCTAATTGGTACTTTTTTAATTTGCCCTGAGTGAGCACTTCAAACCCTGAAGCAGTGATAGGAACATTGCCTTGGCTATCTACTCGCCCTTGAATACGAATGGTCGCTTCACCGATAAATTTAGCATCGATACCTTTGACGCGCGCGCCTGTTTGTGCAGACACATTGTTAACGATTTGAGTGCCAATTTCTTTGAAGTTGGTTTCAATAATCGACACCTGTGTGCGTGCTATTGGGTGTACCGCGTTGTACATATCATCTATGGATTGATCACTTGTCGTAAGTCCTCGGATGTAGCACTCGCCATTATTAATCACTAAAGGGTGAAAATAGGGGAACATGAAAATAGGATCCCCTGGGTCGAATGCCGTTTCTTGCACTTCAATACATGAAGCTGAATTATTAGTATAAATTAGATCATGCATCGAGGAGCCAGTTGTTGAACTACTAACAAAGGTCGATGATGACTGTTGGGTATCTAGATCATTGGTCGAGCTATTGGCAAATAAGAGGGGGGATGCCAATAACAATGCCATGACTGCGTATTTCATTTTCATTTCCTTATTGATGGATAGATATTATTAATTTGTAACTCCACCCAATTTAGTACAGCTGAGCGTTATCTCCACTTTGTGACGAGAAGGAATGTCTGTTTTTTAGTCTAATTACCTATGTGAAATGTACTTTTAATATGAAGAGCCTAGGGGCTGTTGGTCTTTGCCGTTCTATTTTTGTTCTCTTTGAGCGTGCTTTTATCGCGGCGCTTAATGTGTGGCTTAGTGATCTAAGCGAATATTAAGCAACAAAGAGAAAAGGGCGCTCAAAAGAACCGGTAGGCAGCGTTTGATTGGCTTTTCTACTATGTTATCGGCTGACTCACATGGAATAGCCATGCTACGTAGCCTCTTCCTTGTATAAAATCCAACCAAACTGCTGAAAAAATGAACATGAAAGATCAACAGCCCCTAATTTATTGATAGTTCATCGAGTATGGAGTGACGACTTTGTGCCTTTGTTTCATAATGATTACCTATCATTTTAATGACTTTTTGGGAAACACTCATGTCTCATATAATTCGATGTGCAGTTATGGCTTGTGCTATTGTGCCGGCTGTTACTCATGCAAGTACTGTTTTTGATTCAAAAGATATATTTTCTCTTGAATATGCAAGCGATGTTCAATTGTCACCAAATGGTGACAGTGTCATCTATGTACGTAATTCAAACGATGTGATGCGCGACAGCAAAAGGCGTAACTTGTGGCTAGTAGACACTAAATCGGGCGAACAAAGTCCGCTGTTTTCAGGCGAAAGTCAATATAGTCAACCCAGATGGTCAGAAGACGGTAAAAAAATAGCATTTGTTAGCAATATGTCCGGTAGTTCGCAAATTCATGTGCATTATATCGCTGAAAACAAAACGGCATTGTTAACTCAGTTACAGTCTGGTGTGAGCAACCTAACTTGGTCACCAGACGGTAAGTGGCTAGCGTTTAGTCAATTAGTTAACGAAAAGCCTTCGGTCATTGCGGCAATGCCAGCTAAACCAAAAGGGGCTACATGGTCGGACCCTGCGATAGTTATTGATAAAGCATATTATCAAGCCGATGGACGAGGATTAGTGAAGCCAGGATATCGGCAGATATTCGTGTTGCCAAGTGATGGTGGTACAGCGCGACAATTAACCTCGGGTGAGTATCACCATAGTGGAAAGCTATCTTGGCGACGCGACTCAAAAAGCATTATATTTTCAGCAAATAGAATAAAAGACTGGGAATATAAGCGATTAGAAGGTGATTTGTTTGAGGTTGATTTAAACAATAATTTGCAGCAACTGACGTCTGCACCTGGACGTGAACATATGCCAAGTTTTTCAAACGACGGTAAGAAGCTGGCGTATTTAAGTGCATCTAATGCACTAAACCCATACCGCAATCAAAAGCTTAACATCATGAAGTGGCAAAACAAGACCACAAAAATGATAGCTGGTGAATTCGATCGTTCGATTAGCAGTCCGACATGGATCAGTGACTCTAAGCTGGCGATTTCGTATGATGATTTTGGTAAAAGAAAACTTGCCACGATCACCACAAAAGGGAAAATCACAGATCTGACCGATTCGCTTTCAGGTACTACTTTAGGTCGCCCTTATTTAAGTGGGGCGTTCAGTGGTAATTATTCAGGTAAAATTGCTTTTACTCACGGGAGCAGTGAAAGGCCAGCTGATGTTGCTATCATTAGTAAAAGAGGCAAGCAAAAGCAACTTACCACGTTAAATGAGGATCTACTGGCCCATAAGACGTTAGGTAAAGTCCATGAAATTAACTACAAATCATCATTTGATGGTGAATCAATACAAGGTTGGTACATTACACCTCCTAATTTCGATCCGACCAAAAAATATCCGCTATTACTTGAGATCCATGGTGGGCCACACTTAGCATATGGTCCGCATTTTTCAGCGGAACTACAGCGATATGCAGCCGAAGGCTATGTTGTATTCTATGATAATCACAGAGGAAGTAGCTCATATGGTGAGCGATTCGCTATGCTTCTGAAGTATAAATATAGTTCGAAAGAAGATTTCGCGGACCATAACTCGGGTGTTGATGCGATGATCCAGACTGGGTTTGTTGACAAAGAGAACGTATTTATTGCTGGTGGATCTGCAGGAGGAATTGCCACAGCTTATGCGATAGGGTTATCTGATCGCTTTAATGCTGCTGTCGTCGTCAAACCGGTCATTAATTGGCTTAGTAAAGTGTTAACAGCCGATAGTGGCTTATTGCAAATTCCAACGCAATTTCCAGGGATGCCGTGGGATCATGTTGAACACTATTGGCAGCGTTCACCTATGTCACTGGTTGGCAATGTGAGCACGCCGACAATGCTAATGACTGGCGAGGAAGACTTACGTACACCAATGGCTGAAACGGAGCAATACTATCAAGCATTGAAACTTAGGAAAGTTGATACCGTACTAATAAAAATTCCAGGTGCACCGCATGGAATTGCAGGACGGCCGTCTCGTATGATCAGCAAAATTGAACATACGTTAGCGTGGTTTGAAAAGTATAAAAAATAGCGTGGAAGCCGCAAAAGCGGCTTTTTAAGACTCATGCTGGTTTAAATTCTGGGCAGTGGCTTACTCTTGTCCTGTTAGAGAAAAGAATTCCAGCATTAACTTAAAGTGGCCGCTCCCTAAGTATTCATTAGAAAGTACTTTACCGTGGCCACTGACATAGTCACCTTCGAAAGAGTGGACGAGCTCTCCCTCCATAATCACTTGCTGCTTGTTTTTAGCCCAATAAATGCGGATCCCTTGTTTAGAACCCCTGAAAGTGGCAAAGTAATCATCAAACTCCCGTTCTTTTCCTTTAATTGGGTTTAGCTCGAAATCGACTTGATCTTCAATGTTCTGATCTGTAGAGCTAAAAACAGCCAATTGAAAGGTGTCGTTAATGATAGTGTCGAAGTCCCACCAAGGCTTGTTTAAATTGCTCGTTTCAGGACTAGCCGCGAGCAAAGGCACTTCAAAATGTATGCTCGGTGTTTTATGCTCCTCCTCAACATATTGCGTAAAAATAGAGTTAATGATACGCATATCGTGAACTGTGAGGTCGACCTGCTTTTCACGTTCAAATTCGCTAATAGATTGTGCAATTAGGTGATCTTCAAGCGACTTATACACCTTGTCTGTGATCTTAACCTTGTTCATACTGATATCGTCTCATTTAATTTATTACTGTGATTGAGAAAGTAAATGTCTAATTCTGCTAGCTGTGAGCTACTAAGTTCTAAGCTGAGTTCAGACGCTTTAACGCGTTGTGTAAGTTTGTTCACAAAGCGCGAAATATGTGTAATGGCGGTGTTCCCTTGAAAGCCATGAAGCTCTCCTAATTGTTTCTGGGTATGGCCTGTTTTTCGATAAGACAGAGAAAAGAAATCGTAAAATAGTGCACGTTTCTTATTGTCAGGTTCTTGGGCGATGGTTTCTAGTAATAAGTTTATAAAAAGAGTCGCATTTTTATCTATAGCGGCAGCTTGCTCTGGTTTTGGCTGCTTGCTTGGAAGCATCTCATAGATATTAGTTACCTTCTCAGGACCATGGGTATGTTCGTATACATGTATTAATTGAACTGAATTAATTTGGTCACGTGAATGAGTTTGTTCACTCGAAGATTTACGGCGAAATGTCACATTGGCGCTCATGTCAAGAAAAACACTTTCGAAAGACCGGTATGTGTAAGCTTTTAATAAATGATTAAAATCAGTTTGAGCACTCAAGCGTTGGGCTGCGGGACGCTCTTTATCAGAGGTTATTTCGCTTTGAGTTGCCTTGATCACCTTAAGTAAGGTTTCTTGAATGAGTGCCTCAGTATCGATACGATGATCAGAGATTGACTTTTTTTTAGTTAAGTATTTGATGTATCGGTAAGCTTCTTCTATAGAGTCTTTTTTGCTAAACCACATTCCCACCTCCTTTTCATTGTTTGCACACGTCACGGTTGTATTGCAACACGTTTACATGAAAGTAATTCGATATAATGGTCGAATTTCTTAGCTGATTTATTAAAAGCCAAGTGCGTTTGTTCATTTGAGTATTTTTCAACAAAGCGCTTGCCAGACAAAAAGTATTGACAAGCCTGTGTATTGTCACCAAGCTCGGTGGCGATATAACCCAGATTAAACAATGTTCTTCGGTAGCTATTCTTATACTTAAAACTGGTGGTGTTTTTTTCTATTAAGGTAAGTAAAGTCTCCTTTGCTTTTTCAAAGTGTGCCAGTGCTTGTAACTTCTCCCCTAAGTCATAAAAGTTGTTTGCTACTTGGGCATGAACGCTTTGTAGTAAATAGGCAAAGTTCAAATTGTTTTCATCAGTCGCGGCAAGGCGTTGTGCCGATGTGAGAGCAAGTTGATGATATTTTTTGCTTTGCGCATCTAAATTAGTTGCTGAGTAGTAATTGGCAAAAGCGGCATACAGCTCAATGGTATGACCTTGCCAATCAATATTAGAAATATCTAAACGTTGTAATTTATTGGTAATTTCAACTCCCGATAAAAAGTACTTTTGTGATTCGGGCATTTGTTTGTTAGCTAAGTACTCCTTGCCGAGCCTTGTGGCTAACAGCAGCTGTGCTACTTGCACATGTACATTATCGGGATCTTTTATAGCGTATATTCGAGCCAACTCATCTGCTTTTTTATAGTATCGAGATGCAATCGATTTTGATGCACTTTTTTCAGCTAAGTTGATATACGTTTTTAATAAATTGTATTGTGATATAAGGTGGTTGGGGTCTTTATCAAGTAGCTGGTTTAATAAGGTTTCAGCTTGAACCAACATTTCCTTGGCGATTGTATTTGATGGAGCAGCTTTAGCCAGGTTGCGATAAATATCCACACGCAAATTGTTGAATGATTGCGTTAAGTGTGTGGGTTGCTTATGTGAGTTTAAAGTGAGCAGCACCTTTTCCAGCTGACTGGTCGCTAAATCAGTGTTACCTGATTCAAGTGATATTGTGGCAACACGGGTGGTGAGTTGTGCATTGAGTAATGCCAATTCATGATGACCCTCAGGTATATCGGTTAACAAACTGATAGCTTCTTCAAAATACACTTTCGCATCTGATGAAAACCCTTGTTTTAATAATAATATGCCTAATTCATAGTTGAATTGAGCGACTACTTTTTTGTGAGCAAGCTCTGGAGATTGAATTTTTGGAAACTTCGATACTTTACGTTGGATTTGCTCCAAAACCTGCTTAATTTCACTGCGGTGTGTCGAGTCATCTTGACGCAGAATTTTTACCTGTATTAATAAAAGCCTGAGCTTATCAATATCAGCTAGTGGAATACCGTCTACGCTGTCTATTAGGTTTGATAAGTGCTTATTTAGCTGTTTCCTTTGAAAAGTGGGCAAGTAATCGGCAAGTATTGGCTCTAACGAATCAATATTGACCAATACGTTATCTTTTAAGTGCGTAAGTGCTTCGGTGGTTTTTATCTGTTCTGCAATTATTTGCTGTTTTTGTACATAAGCAAATGAGCCCGCAATGAGTGTACACAAAAATAGCATGCCCGTTGTAAACAAGCGGCGTTTTTGCTGTTTATTTTGTAATTCTAACGATGATTGATAGTCATGCTGAGATTGCATTATGTAATTACGGACTTCTTGTAAGCAAATCGTATTTGGCTGGCTTAAAAATCTGCTCCCTTCATTAAGCTCATGTTTGCTTAAGGCGTAATGTTTTTTTTCTTCTATATTATCGTGATGCCTTATCCACTGGGTATATTTAGTTTCAACCCCATGAAACCATTGTAAGTATTCTTTACGATCGTTTAGCCAAATATAGAATCGAGGCCAAATTTGTTGGTCCAGTGATAGGTCTTCAACAACGGTGATCAGGCAGTCGTGTGTTAATTTTACATAAGGGGGGGATTTGTATACTTGGTGCCTGATAATGAGTTGTTTTTCTATAAGCTCATCAACCAAGTTACTGAGTTGTGGGTATTGTTGGCCCAGTGCTAAAAAATCAACATGTTTTGCATAGCAATTACCATTAATATTAACCCCAACAAATAATTCAAAAAACTGCTCAGTGAGTGGCTCAAATTGTCCAAATATTTTTTCCGCTTGTCTGTAAATTACACCAGTTAATTTATTTAATTGTTTGTATTGTGTATAAGTTAATACCTTTGGATGTTCACTTTTGTTGGCAAGAGTGTGCATTTGTGCGAGTAGATATTCTACCGCAGGAAGTGCATGAGACAGTTTAAGCGCTTCGGTTTGTATCGTCTGAGCTAAGCCTGTCTCCAGTGATATCCCAAGAGCAATTGCTTGGTTTTCAATGATATCAATCCAATTTTCGGCAGATAAGCTGTGGGG
This sequence comes from Pseudoalteromonas sp. MMG012, assembly GCF_018100875.1. Taxonomy (NCBI): domain Bacteria; kingdom Pseudomonadati; phylum Pseudomonadota; class Gammaproteobacteria; order Alteromonadales; family Pseudoalteromonadaceae; genus Pseudoalteromonas; species Pseudoalteromonas sp. MMG012. The sequence goes on along the minus strand of NZ_JAGJEF010000013.1, from coordinate 43,450 downwards.
AACGTAGAAATCATGGCCTTGCATACCTGTGTAATGAAGGTATTCACTGCGAATGCTGACAATAATGGATATAGGGGTAATCTCACCAATCAGCACAAGGCTTTGCAGAAGCTGGCTACTTGGTTGTGCGTCATAAAGCTCTTCAAACTGATCAATAAACCAGATATATTTTGTTTTATGTGCAGTTAAGTGTGCAGATAGCTCATCAAGATATTGTGTTTTTTGCTCTAATAGTCCCTCAATGAAGCTTTCGACAGAGACGTCGAGCATTTTCAGTATTATGTCAAAGCCAACCTCCGACGACGTAATAAAGTCTGTTAACAAAGCGGTACTATCTTCGAATTGCTTTGGTAGGGCTATGTGCCACTTTACGCTATCATATTGTTTGGCTATCGCAGGCAGCAGACCGGCTTTTACTAAGCTCGATTTACCACTACCAGATACACCATGGACTTTTATTAAAGGTGTATCTTCTTGGAAAAGAGCAAGAAGTTCCGAAGTTTGTTGCTCTCTTCCAAAAAAATAATATTCATCATATGGGTCAAAACTGCAAAGCCCTTTAAATGTAAGGGTTCCACCGACTTGAGAACCATCAAAATCAGGGCCTAACAATATTTCTAAGGCTTGATTAATATGCTCTACAGGATGAAGAGCCCCCCCTAAATGCTGCACTTCATCGATGAGAGTTGGTGTAATATCATGAAGGTTTGCTTTAGGATAAAATATTGCAAATGGCATGTCAGGGTGACTAGCCATTGCATGTAATGCACCTTCTATCTTAGTGTTGATATGGCCAATACTGTGTACATTACCGCTTGGAGATACCTCACCTGTTGAAAAAATATGCTCTAGTACTGGTGCTTTTTTATTTAACTGTTGACGATAAGCGAGCGCTGCTCCTAATGCATATCCAAGCCCTACGCTGGTGCTCTCTGGTTGTAAATTAATAAGCTCACTATCATGACTGACCAGGTTGAGTTCAACGAAGAATTGCTTGTTTTGTCTATCAATCGGATTCAACGACATAAAAGCAGCTTCGGCAGCCATTGCAAAATAATTCATTTGCTCGGTGAACCTATAACCCAGCGAAAGTACAAGGTCATTTGAGAACTTAACTTTCACTTTTTGTTGGTCTTTTGGCGTAATGAACCTAAATGTCGGTTTATAAGTATAGCGTTTGTCTGACAAAAGAATATGCATTGCGTTTAGCTCTTATTATTCGTGTGGCATTACGTGGTGTTTTGCGACGTTGTTACATCGTCAATATCAATCTTCTGTTGTGCGTCACTTAGAATTGATTCAATTGTTAGATACTAACGATAATTAATCGGAAAAATAACAGAAAGATAAAATAAATTTGTAAAAGCAAAATGGAAAGTGAACTGGTTTTTTGCTTCGTTGTTCAAGAGACATTCGCATCGTTTTAATGACGACTTGCCAGTTGTGCTTTTTTTGCGTGTCGAACTCTAATAGAGTGGCACTAAAAATGAATTTTTATTCATAATTACTCATAAGTATCCTCCCCCTTGTTATTTTTTAACCATTTTCTCGTTTGATTAGTTATCCATGCATAAAGCGCTTGAAAATAACGTAGATTATTAATGAATAAATTTCAATAATCAATAAGGTGATAGCTGAGGGATAACAGTATAATTGAGGACAGAGCGCTGGCCGACATGGATGAAATAACAACCCTAATACACATCAACACTATTACGGCGTTCATATTAACGACTTTTTCGAAAGTAGAGATGACTTTTACGTTAAAAGTGGTCCGAGTAGGTAAACCTTAGTTGCATATGAGAAGGTGGCATAGAGCCTTCTGATGGCTTGAATATGATTTGTTAATTTAAAAAATTGACAAAATCAGGAAGATTCTAAAGAAAAATAAAATACACAAAGATAAAAACTACATGATTTTTAAAGGGGAAAATAATGAAGAGAAAGATCACGAGCTATCTTATTACAGGCTTATTGACTGGTATTGGCTATGCCAATGAAATGAATACCCAAAACCTCTATTTAGTACAATATTCTCCAGGTAGTATCGATAATCAACTCATTAAATCATTCAAAATTATTGGCCGCAGTGGCAATAGTAATATAGCACAGGCGGTTTTGAGTGACAGTGAAGTCACTTTGTTGGAAAGTTTTTCAGGAGTTGTGATAGAACGAAACTATGGGCTTTCTTTAAACACCAATTCTTTAGAGTATTTAGATACCAGTGAAAATGGCATTGATTTGTTGCAGTATAGTGAACTTGAACCCTATTGGTTACGCACAACGGGAATTAATAAATTGCCCAATGTATCAGACAGTGTGCCTGTTTGCGTTATTGACTCAGGCGTGGATGAACAGCACATAGATTTACCACAAAATATGCGTGGCTATCATAGTCAATATGCGGGCTTTTGGAATTCCGATGCGTTAAGTCATGGTACTCATATGGCGGGTATTATTGCTGCTCAGGAGAATGGCTGGGGTGTCAAGGGCGCTTTGAGTGATGGTGCGGTTAACTTACATATCAGCAAGTTAATCAGAACAGCCAATGGAAAGAATTCAACCATTTGGGGCAGTAATTTAATAGAATCAATAGAAGTCTGCGCTAATTCTGGTGCTAAAGTAATCAATATGTCGTTAAGTGGTACGAAATATTCATCGATGACAATGAACGTAATCGATAGGCTTACTTATGATAGAGGGATTATTTTTGTCGGTGCAGCGGGGAATCATGGCACAGCTGAAAAAAAGCAATCTGGAATATATAATGATCCACTACATTACCCTGCTTCATATCATAATGTAATTTCTGTTGGCGCGCTAAACACGAATGGACAAGCTGCGTCATTTTCACCCACTCATAATAAAATTGATTTTGTCATGCCGGGCACGAAAATAGTGTCGACAGCTAATCGCCATTACTCCGTGGTACAAAAAGTTAAAGCAAAATCTATCGCTGGCTACGAGGTTGAAGTACCATTTTCTCAAATAGATACAGGGACTTTAATGCCACAAAGCGTCATACCATTGATGACTTCTTGTTTATTTACGCTCTCAAAAGAAGATATAACAGAGCTGACGAAGTTTAGGCGTTTACCTAATGATACACAAAAAGCGCTATTTGCTACCGAACGTCAATGCCAAGAAGAAGCGGGGAAAGTGCTCCTCGTAAAATATCCAAATACAAATAGTGGGTACTTATACGGGCTAGATTATTTAACTGATTTCCCCACTTTATTAGTGCATAAGTGGCCGTTTGATGAGTCTGCTAATGTAGAGTTACAAATTAAGAGCTATCAAAGCAGTTATTTGGTCGGAGCAGGCACATCTCAGGCAACGGCGATTATGACTGGGGGGATTGCCAAGCTATGGTCTCAGAATCAGCAATGGACGCGAGATCAGATCATCAATGCATTGAAATATGCTAGTTATGATCTAGGTGCTGCTGGAAAAGACGGTATGTATGGTCATGGCCTACCTGATTTTGCAAAAGCATTAGAGTACTTAAACGCGGGGAGCATCAGCCAGTGCCCGAGTGAGTGGTATTACAATAAAGCGTATGATGGTGGGGAAAATATCACCTATTTAGGTACGATATATCGTGCTAACTATTGGTCAAAGGGGAGTAACCCCACAGCAAGCAGTAATAATTGGCGCGTCACAGGCTTATGTGACGACAGTGTGAGCAATCCTTCTCACGTTAATAATGATGCTGCACACTTAATGAATCTAACAGGATTAGAAGCCGGTGAAGTGGAGTATGAATGTAAGGGACTTAGTTTAGGCTGTGGGAGTTAGTTCTTTACGATAACATGATGTAAAGGTCATGGCTTTCTTGTAGGTAGGTGTCAGCTCGGTATGATGCTTGCCTGCATGAACGTGCTTTGAGCAGGGGATTTTACGGTTTAATTTCTCAAAAATAGAGTGCTTAAAATAGCGGGAATAAGGGACAACCTTTGTTAGCCACTTAACGTGACCACAACAAATTATAAAATACTTAAAAGTAAGGTTTGACTTTGTCAGAAAACTCTATAATATGTTCCGCAGCTTAAAAGTAATACCTTTTATACACTCCATTTCGAAGCTTTATTAGTATCTCGTCCTGTAGTTTTTAAATATCATTTATTTTTTGTGCTATTACGTCTGACTTTGATGATAGTCAGCAATTTTTCTTCATATACAGGATATACATTATGTCTAATACAGTTACTGGTACAGTAAAATGGTTCAACGAGTCTAAAGGCTTCGGTTTCATCGCTCAAGAAAATGGCGCAGACGTTTTTGCTCATTTCAGCGCAATCAAAAGCGAAGGTTTCAAAACTTTAGCTGAAGGCCAACGTGTAGAGTTCACTCTTTCACAAGGTCAAAAAGGTCCTCAAGCGGACAACATCATCGCACTTTAATTTTAAAGTGAAATGAAGAAAAAGGCAGCTTTAGCTGCCTTTTTTAATGCCTAAAATTTGGTTCATAGGATGTAAACCTAACTGAAGTTACAGAGTAACTTCGATAGTTAGTAAAGGTAGCCAGGTAAAGTAGCCGTGTATGAAAGGATGACACGAACAATAAGCTATTTCAGTTTGATATTTTTTGTTGGTATTGGATGCCGATTAAAGGGTTGATATCATAACCATTACTACGTTAATTTTTGCGAAGAGTAACGATACCCGGCGCCATAAACTGATTGGATAATTGCGTGCTCAATCCCAAGTGTTTTAATTTTTTTACGAATATTCTTAACATGAGCATCAATACTACGGTCAGAAATATCTCTTAGATCAGGATAAGCAAGATCTAAAATCTGCATACGAGAATATACTCGCTCTGGTTGAGCGTACAGAAGTTGAAATAACTTGAATTCTAATTTAGTGAGCTCTACAGATTTTTTCTTATAAACGACTCTAAGCGTATGTTCGTCAATAATGAGGGACTGAGGGCCTAAAGTTAAACTTGAATTAATGGCTTGTAGTTTCTGGTTATGGGCTTCTAGTGCTTTCTGCTTTGTTGTAATTTTTAAATGTGTTTCAATTCTTGCTTCTACTTCAAAAGTATTAAAGGGCTTACAGATAAAGTCGATCGCGCCAGCTTGTAGACCTTTAACCTTCTCCATAGGATCGGTGATGGCACTGATGAATATAATAGGAATATGCTGAAATCGATTGTCTTTTTTTAGTTGTTGGCATAAGTCAAACCCACTCACCTGTGGCATCACAACATCTAGTAAAATTAAGTCAGGTAAACATGATGTACTGCCAAGGTATTTGATTGCTTGCTGTGCGCTCAGTGCAACGCTGACAATATAATTGGGGGAGAGTATGGTGCCTAAGGCATTAATATTTGTTCTTTCATCATCAATGACCAATATCCTTGCTAAATTTTCTTGCATACGTGTTTTTTCTCTAGGTAAGAATTGTTGTAACATTGCACTTATGAACTATTTTAACGTAAATGATAATTAGAAACACTTGGTATATTCTCAACCATACCGCTGAAATATGGATACTTTATAGATTTTATGATTTTATTTATCAGTCAATTTACTTGCATGTTTGTATGGGTGCTTATGAGCGCTTTTTGTTGTTTTTCTGCTTATGCAAGTATGGCGAATAAATCACCCAATACGCATCCACTGTTCGTTAACGCACCTTTATATTTAGAAACTGTGGTTGATAAAGATCAATATGCCAATGGCTTGTTGTCAGATTTAACGCAAGATAAACATGGCTTTATGTGGATTGCAAGTCAGCGTGGAATAGTACGATACGATGGGTATAAATTTAAGCCATTTCGTAAGGATATTGCCGATGAAGCGAGCTTGATTAGTGATATAGCCATTGAGTTATTTATAGATATGCATGAGAAAATATGGGTATCGACGATACATGGTTTATCACAATTTGACCCCACGACAGAGCTTTTTACTAATTTTGAGTATGATAACCCTGCCGTACCACTCCCATTTTCCTATGTATCTACGTTTGCTGCTTGGCAGCAGCAAGGCTTTTGGCTTGCTACTAATAATGGTTTGGCATTTTTTGATTTTTCAGCGGGTGCTTTCACGAATAACCACAAAGACATACAACTACCAGAGTCTTTAAAGCATGGAGTGATCCGACATATTATTACCTTAAATAACGGTGATCTTATTGTTGCGGGCAGTAAAGATGTTTGGCGCTTATCTAGTAATAACTATAGATTTCATAAGCTTTTAGATCGTAAAGTGAACCATATTTATGAAGATGATAATGGTGATCTTTGGCTTGCGACCGACGATGCCACATTGCTCAAGATCCGCGATAATCAGCATATTGAGTCCAGTCGCCTACCTCAAGGCATAATCACATCGATAGTCCAGCCCAACAATAATGAACTGTGGGTAGCTTATAACTTTAACGGCATTGTGACGATAGACTTAAATACTTTAAAGATTACACGACATTTACAACAAGATGAAAGTACGGTTGGTGGCTTACTCAGTAATACCATTCAAAAGTTGTTTATTGATCAAGATAAACAGCTGTGGATTGTGACTAATGGCAAAGGGTTGCAAAAATTCTTAACAAAAAATCAATCATTTGCAACGCTGAGGCAAGTAGAGAATGACTCAATGAGTTTATCAAACCCAGAAATATATAGCGTCGCGGAGATGTCAAATGGTGAACTTTGGCTTGGGCATAGTGCAGGGATTGATATTATTAACCGTTTGGGTAAACGTATACACACATTAGTGCCCCAAAAAAATCAGGAGACAAACTCAGTTCAATCTTTGTCTGTTTCTGCAATAGCGCAAGGACTGAATGGTGATGTTTGGGTTGGGTCAAGTGTAGACGGGCTATACCGCATTGATCTGGCGAGTAGAAAGACGCTAGGTTGGTACTCAACAGAGCTAGGGTTGAGAAATAAAAAAATTCGTCATGTGGTGCCTGTTGAAGGAGGTGGCGTGTGGGTTGGCTCGTTTGAAGGGATCCAATACTTAACGCCTAAGCGCGGCGCATTTTTAGACCCGACAATTATAAACGGGGCGCTGTCTGATACATTTGTCCGCGTGACTGACCACCAAGTTCTTGAAAGTAAAAATATTATATTTACACTTAATAATGGTTTTTTATGGGTTGAGCATAATAGTGGAAATAGACAAGCATATCGGTTTGTACGTCAATCTGAGCACACTATTAACATGCCTTCAAATTTAATTACCGCGGTTACCCAATCAGACGCAGGTCAGATATGGTTCTCTGGCTTAGAGGGGGTAAGTTTAGTCTCAAAAAAGAACAATCAGAGTATTGATTTTACATGGTTTGCTGCGTCAGGCGAGCATTCGGAGAAAAAAGCATTTACTAATCTATTAACGGATAATCAAGAGCGTTTATGGGAGTCAAATCTCATGTTTTCGCCTGATGACAATGTCGTGTTTGAATTAGAATCATCTGATGGGGTAGATATTGGTAACGATTGGATAGGAACATCTTTCAAAATGCGCGATGAAACGCTGCTTTTTGGAGGAACGACTGGTTTGCTCATGGTTTGGCCTGAGTTTTTCCATGTAGACTCAGGCGCATCAAAGTTGCGGGTCACAGATATTGAAATTGAAGGGGAAAAACGCTTGGTTAATGGTGCAGATATACGTTTAACCGAGAGTGAGCGACGGCTTTCCATTGAGGTTGCACTGTTAGATTACAATCAACCGGTAGAAACTAAATACCGATATCGGATGTTCAGTGAGAGTGATAAATGGCGCGACTTAAAATCCGGAAATAGGCTTATTAGTTTTACTAATTTACCTACTGGCAAACACATGTTAGAAGTTCAAGCTGGCAATAGATTAAATCAGTGGGGGGGGCATAATATAAAGTTATATATCGAAGTTACCCCAAAATATTATGAAAAAACGTGGTTTTTAATTACCGGCTTTATTTTGACGTGTTTGCTTATTTATATTGCTTATCGATGGAAACTAAATCAAGTATTAGCGCAAAGCCAAAATTTATTTACACGCAAGCTTGAAGTGCAGCGGCTTCAAAATATTGAACAACAATTAGAAGAAAGGATTAGATCTGAGTCCATCCTTGCAGAATCTAACTTAGCCCTTGAAGAGCAAAAGAAAAAGGCGGAGCGTGCTACGCTTGCCAAAAGTCGGTTTTTGGCGAATATGAGTCATGAGATACGTACACCCATGAATGCGGTGATTGGTATGGCGTATTTAATGTCCAGAACGGTATTAACGCAACACCAGCAAAGTTATTTGAAGAGTATACAGTCATCAGCGGACGGGCTATTAAGTGTTATTAATGATGTATTAACTTTGTCAAAAATAGAGGCTGACGCAATGGAGCTGCATGTTTCTGTTTTTTCGATAAGGCGCTTGTTACATGAAAGCATCAGTGTTTTACACTATATGGCCTCTTCTAAAGGTTTATTTCTAAGAGCAATACTTAGTGATGACTTCCCTGAATATATTTGTGCAGACAAAGGAAAGCTAAAGCAGATTTTGGTCAACTTGATTGCCAATGCCGTTAAATTCACCCATGTAGGTGGTGTGGAGGTTATTGGCAATTGCGTTGCGCTCCCTAATGGTGAATGCCAGATCAGCATCGTAGTTAAAGACACCGGACAGGGGATTGACGATAAAAATATTTCAGAGATCTGTAATGCTTTTGTACAGGTGGATGATAGTCGAACGAGAGTAACGGAAGGTACAGGGTTAGGTTTACGAATAACCAGCCAATTACTCAGTTTGATGGGCAGCAGCATAGAAATAAAAAGTGCGTTGGGCAAAGGAAGTGAATTCAGTTTTAATGTTGTTGTAAAAGAGAGTACTGAACGCGAAGAAAACAGTCTCCCTCAACCTGAGAGTCACGAAGAAAATCAAAAAGTCGCAAATGCGCAGGTATTGGTTGTCGATGATCATAAAACTAACCGTATGTTATTGAAAGCACTTTTAGATGAGGCTGGGCTAATCGTGGTGGAGTCTGACAATGGGGTAGACGCAATCAATCTGTGTAGAATACATCAATTTCACGTGATTTTAATGGATGTGCACATGCCAAATCTAGATGGGTATCAAGTCACGGGAAAAATAAGAGCGCTGCCAAGCTATCATGATACGCCAATAATAGCGGTCACTGCCAATGCATTTGATGCGGATAGGGAGAAAGCACTTGTTGCGGGGATGACTGCTCATGTATCAAAGCCTGTTGATCCAATTGCGTTGTATCATTTACTGGCGAGGTGGTGTGATATTGATTTAACCCAGTTAACAGTAGGGCTGGGCGCCGCCAGTAATGGCGTAGAGACTACGAATGAAATTACACAAAATACCGCTATGCTCAAAGCATTTGCCGAAGATTTCCAAGGCATTGTTGATGAATTAGAGGGTATCATCCAGCGTGGTGATATAACGCGTTGGCATGACACTTTACATAGCCTTGCAGGGTGTAGTGCTGCAATTGGTGCGAATGAGTTGTATGAAAGTGTAATACGGTCCGACAGTGACATCGAATTTTTGACCTTAACAGCGGTTCCTAAGGCACTTGAAGCTGGCATTGAACGGACATTATCGCAGGTGAAAGATAGGCTGGATAAGTCACTAGTAACTGATAATACGAGTGGTTTTAATCGCCTAAATTCAACATCAGCTATAATAAGCCGTTTAACTAAAAGAATAGAAAATCAGGAGTTTGATCTTACAGAGGATATTAACCGATTAGAGCGGAACTTAAAGGAAGATAAAGTTGAGCTAATTCAAGAGCTAAGACTTTCTTTGGAGAACTTCGACTTTGACAGTTCACTTGATATATGTAAAAAAATCCAAATTTTTTATGATTAGAATAGCGAATGTAGAGGTGTTTTTACTACTCAGCTGAATCTTAATATTATATAACTTTCTATTATGAATATATTTCATTTTTGCATTTTTTTTTGTCGTACGTTGTGTTTTTACCTATTTAAGGAACTAATGTGACATTTAAAGGAAATGTATTTTTGTCACTGATATTAGTGGCATTAATGAGCCTTTCATCTACATCATTTGCTAGCACTCACTTTAATAAACAAATATCAGAATATAATCAATACCAAGAGTTTAATTGGGGGCAGTGTCCAGCCCAGTTTAATACAACAGATAAACAAAATAAGTGCTCTTTTGCTGAAGTACCATTAGATTGGGCTGACCCTACAGGCAAAAAAATTGAAGTACTCGTTGCAAAATACCCTGCAAGAGGTGGAGTGAGTAAAGGCCAGCTATGGATGATAAGTGGAGGGCCTGGTGCCTCTGCTTCTATTGCTTTCCCACATGTAATTGAATATGACATGGCTGACATCGTTGAAGATCATGACGTTTATATAATAGAACATCGAGGAATAGGTTGGTCAACAGAGTTACAGTGTGACTGGCGTGATTATTTTAATCCTCAAGCATGTTTTGACGCCCAGCATGAAATCTGGGGTGATGGTCTATTTGAATTTAATACGACCAATGCTGCTCGAGATTTAGAATATGTGATATCAAAGAGTCGGGCATTGAACTGGTTACCGAGTTATATTTACGGGGTATCTTACGGTACTATGCTTGTGCAGCGTTTTACACAAATAGCCCCCAATGGTGCACAAGGGATAATTTTAGATTCAGTGTTACCGACTACGAATTTTGGCGCTGACATGTATGAGGAAAATGCGGACCAGGTTTTTACACAACTCGCCGACTATTGTGACCTTGATGAATATTGCCGTAGCAAGTTTGTTTCACCAGTTAACCAGACAATTCGAGCCACACTTTTAAACCATTTTGCTGGTCAACATTGTTCAGACGTGTCGATTGACCGTGAAAAGTTGCAGTTGTGGTCTATGGAGCAAATATCACGAAATGATAAACGGGCACTTTTACCATTTTATAGTCGTTTAGCTCGCTGTAACACAGATGATATCGTTGCGCTAAAGAAGGCTGTAACATTTTATAAGTTGGGGGGAAGCACTGTTATTTTACGTCAAGAAAATAATGTGCCTGATGAGTTTAAGGCAACTTTTTCTGGCCCTTTATATGACCTTATATCAATGAATGAGATAAACTTTGTAAAAAGAAGTGTAGACCAACGACGCTTATTTTGTGCGAATGCTGTTGCATGTTTCACCTTAGCAGAACATGCATTATCGGCCAAATACCAAAGTACATGGTCAGAGCGATATATAGGAGAATATATTTATAAACGCATGAGGCATTATATGCCACTTATAGCCTTCAATGGCACATTAGATCACGCCACACCTATATTTCACGCAAAGACGATTGAGTCATCTTTCACCAATATAAATCAACGGTTTATAGAAGTGCCTTATGCGCCACATGGCGTGGTGTTTAATACGGGGGTTAAAACGGCGGGTGAAGGTATTTGTGGTGTTGATATTATGGCGAGTTTTATGGAGAACCCTTGGACAAAACCGAATACGGATTGTTTAAATGATCTGACGGATCATACATTTAAGCTAGCTATAGAGCATAGCCAAGAAGTGTATGGGGAAGATGATGCATTTGGTTCATTTAATTAACCTCAGTTCTGGATAAGCGAAATTTGCCCAATAAAGCTATTTTTCTCACTCTCGGCGTTGCTTTCATTTGTAATAGCCCGCTATTACTGCATAAAATCGCCTTGATATTGAACAAAATATCATCATTGGATTGTATGTCAGTTTGTTTACAAAACATTTTCTATTCCAAAACCCTTATCCAAACCTGAGGTTAAGTAAGTTACTGTAAGCGTTACACAACGCAGATACATTTATAACATGCGCCAGCAATGGATTGTATTATATCCTCGATAACCAGAATCGTGATTTTAATAGGGTCTATGGCAGGCGTATGCTAAGCTTTTTAGTACTACTAAAAAGATAGCCCAGAGTCTAAATAATGCCCAATACCAAGTGTAAATATCCATAATCCCCATAAACTATGCTCAAGGACACATACTAGGAGTGAGCGACTGTGCGCGTATGTATAGGAAAATAGTAAACCGCCACCAAATGAGAGCGCTATTGCAACCCAGTTATCATATACACAATGGGCTAACGCGAATACGCTGGCACTGAGGATAATACGCGTGGTTTTATTTGGTAATATTCGTTTGTAACGGTGAAAAAAGTAACTGCGAAAAATAAGTTCTTGTGGCAATACCGACAGCAAAGGGTAAGCAATCAGAAGTATGAGCCACTGTGTGGTTGAATTGAGCGGGAAACTAAACCAATTACCTTGGTTTAATAATCCATACAACATGGCTGAAAATAATGCACCGGCAAAAAAGCTGGTGAATATGCGTTTTTTCACAGTAGAAAATTGCCCTAAACTGGTTAAACGAAAACGTTTAAAATGTGGATCGGTGAGTAGTAAGAATGTACACACCGTCATTAGAATGATCAGAGCAGGGAACAACCAGTTTGAGAGATGATAGCGAAAAAAGTAAGCTAAAATGGGTAAACAAAAGAAAACGAGGAAGAGTTCACACCAACGATATTGACTTGCATTCAAAGACGCTTCTCACTTAGTTGTATAGTTTAAAAAAACTATAGCAGTAAAAAGCGCCTGCAATTATGACAATTTAACTTTGGTCTTCTGGTAAGTATTTATATATTTTTGCCATGGTAATGAGTATGGCGACGAACGTGATCCCCATTAAACCAAATACTTTGAAATTGACCCAAAAGTCGAGCGAAAAATTGTACGCTATATATATATTGAGGCCTGCAATAAAAGCCAAAATAGCGACCCACATTAGGTTCAGTTGTTCACATATGTGCTTAGGTAACTCAATATTGAGCGGTGCATCGGTATCGCCTTTTTCATTGGCTGATTTCAGTACGCCAATAAGCGCCTTTTCTACGAGATTCTTTTTGAAAATATATCTAGAGATGATTAAGCTGACTGCCAGTACTGCGTATATGACCGTTGCCTTCCACTTTATGAATTGCTCATCTTGAAATAAAATAGTGAGGCCACCAAGAACCAAAGCGATAGCAAAGAATATCCAATGCCGAGTTGCTATTTTTCCATGCGCAAAATGATGGTAACCAAGTTGAATTGATGAAGTGACAATTAAAACACCCGTCGCCCAATAAATATCGACAAATTTATAGACCGCAAAAAACAAAATTAACGGAAGATACTCTAGCAATGCTGCCATTTATGTTTACCTTTTTGAATTCTCTACCATGGTTTTACCAAGAACTGGGCATAAGTTCAAGATTGACATTTATTACTTAAATCCTTAGCCTCAGCAACCCTTCAGTTAATGTGCTCTATACTGGCGCTTATGATTAAAGAAAAAGAGAATATATAATGAACAAAACGGAACTGATTGCAGCAATGGCACAACACAGCGACTTAACAAAAAAGTCGTCACAAGTGGTGTTAAATTGTATTTTATCCAGCATTACTAAACGCCTTTCCGAAGGGGATCAGGTTCCATTATCTGGTTTTGGTACATTTGCACTGAGTTATCACCCCGCAAAGAGTGGTCGAAATCCACAAACGGGGGAAGAGATTATGATCGAAGGAGCGAATAAAGTGCAATTTAAGCCAGCCAAGGCATTAAAGTCTGCCTTAGCTGAATATTGATAGAAATGGTTATTTTTGGGTCGCAGCTTTCATTTTGCTAACAAAGGCTTTTAGCTCACTTAGCATAGTTGTTGGATCATCTAAATTGTGCTCGATAATTTTTACAACCGCTGAACCAGATATTGCTCCGGCAGCCCCAGAGTCTAAAGCGGCCTTAACATGTTCAGGGCTGGAAATTCCAAACCCGAGTAGCGCTGGGGCGGCGTGGTACTCTTTGAGTTGCGTGACGATTGAATCAGCGGGCATTTGTACCGTTGATTCTGTACCAGTAACACCAGCTCGTGATAGCAGGTATGTGTAGCCTCTACCATAGCTTGCACATGCGCGTAATGTGTCATCGTTTGCATTCGGTGTCGCAATAAATATGGGGTCAATCTGCGCTTGCTGGGCTGCTTGGCGGAACATTTTTGATTCGTGAAGCGGTACATCAGCAACGAGAATAGAGTCTACACCCGCAGCGTGTGCTTGCTGGTAAAAGGCACTAATACCACGCGCAAAAATCAAATTAGAATACAAAAGTAAGCCAATAGGGATAGTTTGGTTATATTCTCTTACTTGTCTAATAATGTCGAAGCACGCTTCGGTGTTAACGTTTGCTGCAAGGGCACGAATATTAGCAGATTGTATTACAGGCCCGTCTGCGATTGGATCTGAAAATGGGATCCCGAGTTCTAAAGCATCTGCGCCTGCGTCAATTAAGCTTTTAATAATATCTAAGCTTAGTGCCTTGTTTGGATCACCTATGGTTACGAATGGAACAAACGCCCCTTGGTTCTGTGTCGCCAATTGGTCGAATATTTTAGCATAGCGGCTCATTATAGTGCTCCTCGTTCATTCAGTACTTGGTGTACGTGGGCTAAGTCTTTGTCACCACGACCACTGAGGTTTACCACGATAACCGTTTCATCAGTTTGGTTTTCTGCATACTTCAATCCGTATGCCAGTGCATGGCTAGATTCTAAAGCAGGGATGATCCCTTCATATTTGGCAAGTGCTTGAAACGCGTCAAGTGCTTCAGTATCTGAAATTCCAACATATTGCGCTCGGCCGGTTTCATGTAAGAAAGCGTGTTGTGGGCCTACAGCCGGATAATCAAGTCCTGCAGAAACGGAATATGACTCTTCAATTTGACCATCGCTGTTTTGCATAATATAGGTATAAGCGCCGTGCAGTATACCTTTAGTCCCTTTACATAATGCAGCGCCATGCTCATCAGTTTCGAGCCCTTTTCCGGCTGGTTCAACCCCAATCAACTTAACACTTGGTTCATCAATAAAGTCACTAAACATACCTATCGCATTAGAGCCGCCGCCAACACAGGCGATGACAGCATCAGGCAAACGACCTTCATTTTCGAGTACTTGTTGTTTGGCCTCTTCACCGATCATTTTTTGAAACTCACGGACGAGGGTTGGGAATGGGTGAGGGCCGGCAGCTGTACCTAACAGGTAGTGTGCCGTTTGATAATTTGCAGACCAGTCACGCATCGCTTCATTTACTGCGTCTTTTAAGGTACCTGACCCAGCTGTAACAGGGATCACTTCAGCACCCATCAATTTCATTCTAAAGACGTTAGGTTGTTGCCTTTCAATATCTTTTGCGCCCATGTATACACGACACTTTAAATCAAGCAATGCGCATGCAAGCGCTGTAGCAACGCCGTGCTGTCCTGCACCTGTTTCAGCAATGACTTCTTTTTTCCCCATACGCTTGGTTAATAACGCTTGACCAAGCACTTGGTTCGTTTTATGCGCTCCACCATGTAATAGATCTTCGCGTTTTAAATATAATTTTACTTTTGGGTTTTTCACTAGGTTTCGCGTTAGGGTTAACGGTGTCGGGCGTCCTGCATATTCATTAAGAAGTTGCTGAAACTCTTGTAAAAAACCGGCATCTTGTTGTGCGTTATTAAACTCTTGCTCTAGCTGTTTAAGTGCTGGAACAAGTAACTCTGGGACATACATGCCACCAAAGTCACCAAAATAGGCTGCATTATTCATTTCCACCTCAGTAATTTCTAATGTTAGTAAAAGCGTCTTTCAGTTTGAACTGACACTTTTTGCCAGGGCTTGATTCCACCCCTGAATTTAAGTCTAAGCCTTGTGCTCCATAGTGTGCCGCGGTTTCAACATTCTCAGGTGTTAACCCACCGGCCAGCATAAAATTGCGCACTGGGTGGCTAGTTAATAACTGCCAATCAAATGTCACCCCAGTCCCGCCAAAACCGTTGGCTGTTTTCGTGTCATATAGGTGCTTATCAACCCCGTCAAGAGGAGAGGGTAAGTTGCTTTCTATACCTTGCGCTTTCCAAATTTGACAAGTGATAGGTAAGTTATCACGTAAAGAACGAATATATTGCTCGTCTTCCGAACCATGTAGCTGTACAGCACTGAGCTTTAAGGTTAAAGCGTGATCGGCAACGGTGTTTATATCAGCATCAACAAACACTCCGACATATCGAAGTGGGGCACTGTCAACTAATGCTTTAGCGCAGTCTAAGTCAACAAAACGGGGAGACTTAGAATAGAAAATGAGCCCTCCATACACGGCGCCGGCTTCATAGGCTGACACGACATCTTGGGTGCGTGTTAAGCCACAGACCTTGTTTTCACCTAAGATCAATTTGCGGCAGGCCTCGTCGAGGTTTTGTTCACTCATCAGTGAACTACCTACTAAAAAGCCATCACATAATGGTGCGAGTCTTTTCACGTCTTGGTGGGTATAAATTCCTGATTCTGAAATAACAACTTTATCATCAGGGATCAATGCTCTTAATCGTTCAGTCGTCGCTAAATCGGTACTTAAATCTCGTAAATCACGGTTGTTAATACCAATAATATTGGCTTGTAACTCGAGTGCTCTGATGACTTCGTCTTCGTTACTGACCTCTGTTAGTATCGCCATGTTTAAACTGTGAGCCACTTTAGCCAGTGTCTTATACTGTGCGTCGTCTAATACAGATAACATTAATAAGATGGCATCTCCACCATGTAGCCGTGCTAGGTAAACTTGGTACTCATCAATGAAGAAGTCCTTGCAAATAAGTGGTTGGTTTACTTTTTCGCGCACGTAGGCAAGGTAATCGTAGCTGCCTTGAAAGTACTTTTCATCGGTTAACACGCTGATACAACTCGCGTGATTTTTATAGACAGATGTAATTTCGTCTAAATCAAATGTTTCACGTATCAACCCTTTAGATGGTGATGCCTTCTTACACTCGAGAATAAATTGCGTCCCTTTCTTGGCGAGTGCAGCATAGAAATCTCTTTTCGTGGGCTGCACTTTTTCAATAAAATCAGCTAGTGCACACTCCGCTTTGCGCGTGATTAATTCATTGCGTTTGTCAGCGACAATTTTTTCTAATACGTTAGCCATTGCTTACCTCTACAATTTCAGCAAGTTTTGAAGCAGCTGATCCAGATGTGAGTACGTCAAGGACTTGTTGAGTCGCATCTTTAAAGTTATCTGCTTTGTTATTCATGACTAATAGCGCTGCAACATTCACAGCAATTGCGGCGTTATGAGCTGTTGGTGCCTGACCGTTTAAAATTGCGAGACTGGCTTTAGCATTATATTCAGGTGAGTCCCCAGCAATATCTGTAAGTGGGAAATGTGCTACCCCAAAGTCTTCTGGAGATAATGTGTATTGTGTAATGTGGCCATTATTCAGTTCTGTAACATCTGTTGTGTCATGCAGGGCAATTTCATCAGTACCACTGCCATGTACTATCATCGCTCGTTGGGTTCCTAAAGTCTTTAATGTTTCAGCCATAGGCTTACACAAAGCAGGGTCATAAACACCCAGTAATTGCGTTTGTGGCGCACCAGGGTTAGCCAGCGGGCCAAGAATATTAAAAATAGTGCGGGTTTTCAATGCGCCTCGTACTGGCATTGCGTGCTTCACCCCTTGATGATATTGAGGCGCGAATAAAAATGTAAAACCGGTACTGTGTAAGCATTTACTGGCTTGTGCCGGCGTCATTTCTAAATTAATACCTAAGGTTTTAAGCAAGTCAGCTGACCCTGATTTACTAGACACACTGCGGTTGCCATGCTTGATCATATTTATGCCACATGCGGCAGCAACAATGGCTGCGGTTGTGCTGACATTAATGGTATTAGACCCATCACCTCCAGTACCGCAGCTATCAGAGCAATGTAAACCTTGGTTATCAAATGCGAGTGCGTTACTGCGCATAGATTGTGCTGCACCTGCAATTTCATCTACTGTTTCACCTTTGAATTTTAAAGACACGAGTGCGGCAGTCAATTCGATGTCAGAGATATTGCCTAACATGATTTGATCAAACAGTGCACGAGCTTCTGAAAAGTTCAGAGAGTGTTGGTCGAGTAATTTTTTTAAACTATCCATGTTGGCTCCTAACGAGTGAGATAGTCGATGGTTTGCTTAAGCAATTTGGCACCATCAGGGGTTAAAATAGATTCAGGGTGAAATTGATATCCGATCACTCTATCTTTTGCATGATAAATAGCCATTGGAATATTTTCATACTGGGCAACAACTGTGAGTGTGTCGGGAACTGATGTTGCCATAAGTGAGTGATAACGCGCTACAGGAAATTGTGCGCCCAAACCCGCAAATACAGGGTGATCTTCTACCTGAATAATAGAAGACTTACCATGTACCGTTTCACCGGCGTGACCAATGGTGCCACCGTAGCTTTGCGTTAATGCTTGTTGGCCCAAACAAATGCCAAGCATTGGGAACTTACCTTTACACAATGCGATTAATTCCAATAAACAACCAGCGTGGGCTGGGTTACCAGGACCAGGAGATAGCACCAACATTACCGGCTGCGTTTCTTTATTCATTTCAGAGAATATTCTTTGTGCGCTGATATTATTTCGGTAAATGACCAGCTCGTTGCCTAACAAGGTCAGTTCATCGACCAAGTTGTAACTGAACGAGTCGAAGTTGTCGAGGAAATAGACTTTAATATTACGCATGTGCATCTCCTTGATATGTTGATTGCACAGCTTTGATCACTGCTTGAGCTTTTGCGCGTGTTTCATCCGCTTCAGCTTGCGGAACAGAATCATAAACAACTCCTGCACCCGCTTGTACGTATGCGATATTATCTTTAACAAATGCTGATCGTATCACTATACAACTATCCATAGTGCCGTCTCCAGTTAGGTAACCTACCGCTCCACCATAGCTTCCTCTTCTATGCTGTTCTGTTTGACGTACGAGTTCTGCTGCTTTTACTTTAGGTGCACCAACCAAAGTCCCCATGTTCATACATGCTTGATAGGCGTGTAATGCATCAAGGTCAGGCTTTAGCTGTCCAACGACACGAGAGACTAAGTGCATCACTTGAGAATAACGATCAACTTTTAACAGTTCTTTGGCATGACGAGTCCCCGCGACACTAATTCGAGCGACATCGTTTCGTGCCAAATCAACGAGCATTAGGTGTTCCGCGCGTTCTTTTTTATCATCTCGCAATTCGAGTTCTATGCGACTATCTAAGTCTGGGTTAATCGTACCATCGGCAAATTTACCGCGTTGCCTTGTGCCTGCAATTGGGTATACCTCAACTTGGTTACTATCTACACTGTACTTTAATGCTGACTCAGGTGAAGCACCGAATAGAATAAAGTTTTGGTCACGCATATAAAACATATATGGGCTGGGGTTTTGAATTTTAAGCTGTTGATATGCAGATAGTGGTTGTTCGCACGGCAATGAGAAAGTACGTGAAGGTACAACTTGAAAAATATCGCCGTCAATAATGTTCTGTTTGAGTTTACTGACTTGGTCACAAAAAGTTTTGTCGTCAATGTTTACTGCAACTTTAGACTCACCTGAAACTAATGAAGGAGTATAGGGTATTGCTGCATCACACTGTGCATTTAATGTTTCTAGTTGTTTTCCGATCTCAAAGCAGTTTGCATGTACGTCAGGGCCATTAAAGACATTGCCAATCAGTTCGGTGGTTTTTTCTTGGTGATCAATAACAACCAATGTTTCGGCTAGGTAAAAAACGTAATCAGGGCAGGTGTTTTTATCGTTATCTACATCGGATAACTGTTCAAAATTAGCCACCATATCATAAGCAAAAACGCCGCCTAGAAACACAGAAAACGGCGTATCTGAGTTACTTTTTATTTCATTGATACAGGTTCTTAACGCACTAAATGCATTATCAGCTTTTAATTTACTATATTCGTCAAGCTGAGCATCATTGCAGCGATACTCTAAGGTAAGTAATGGCCCCTCCAATTGGGCGTTACAGTTCTGAACGTGAGCAGCCAAATGTGCCAATAATTGCTTACCATTATTTGATAACGCAGTGACTTGAACTTGCTTACCCTGGCATTCAATTCGTAATGCCGCATCAACGAGGATCAGGCTTTTTACATTGTCTTTTGAATCAATTTCAGCTGACTCTAAAAGTAGCGAGTTACTTTTATCTAGTGTTGCATATAACGACAGTGGGCTACTTATATAGTCGCGCCGTTGTCGTATACTGGTCACCTCACCAGGTGTTGTTGTTATATGACTAAAAATCAAACCTCATTCCCCTAAAACAAAAAACCCCGCTAGTAATTTACTGAGCGGGGCGATTAAATACTTATAACAATGCCGTCCCGCTATATTAAGCTCCACCACCAAGAATGTGTCATTGCATTGTTATTTAACATATATAATTCCAACTTTTAACAATTATTTAGATATAAAAAAACCCGCGTAAGATGCGGGTTTAAACTTTCGTTAGATACAACGAAACACCCGACTTTACGAGCGCCACCACCAATTTTTTGTTGTTGTTAAGTTAAGCATGTGGTTAATCATCATTACGTATCTTTAATGCACACAGTAAACCCTACTAGGTATAATACTGTCAAGGGCAAAACAGCGATAGTGACAGAAAAATATAAAAAATATACAAAGTTCGTAGCACTAAGCGGTGTTATACTTAGCTTCTAATAAAAAGCTACCAGATATAAAAGAGTTAGTTTGATTAAATATGATTTACACAGCCATACCACTTTTTCTGATGGACGTTTAACGGTTCCACAACTTTTAGAGCGCGCAACGGAAAAAGGCGTAGATGTATTGGCGATTACCGACCATGATACAACTGCAGCAATATTGCCAGCTCAGGCCTATATTGAGCAACATGCACTGCCATTAAAGCTCATCCCAGGTGTTGAAATTTCTACGCGGTGGGAAAGTTTTGAAATTCATATAGTGGGGCTTGCAGTTGATACAAGCTCAACGGACTTGATGAAGTTACTGAACGAGCAACAATCTAAACGAGAAGAACGGGCGAAAGAGATTGGTTTTAGACTGGCGAAAAGAGGCTACGAAGGGGTTTATGAGCAAGCAAAGCTCCTCGCTGGTGATGCTGAGATAACACGCGCTCATTTTGCGGCAGCATTGGTTGAAAGAGGTGTTGCAAATAACATTCAAGGCGTGTTTAAGAAGTTTTTAGCGCGCAATAAAACTGGGTATGTCCCAAGTACGTGGTGTGATATGGCAACAGCAATTAAGGCGATTAGAGCTGCTGGTGGCATAAGTGTTGTAGCCCATCCTGCTCGTTATCAAATGTCTAATAAATGGTTACGCAAATTGTTGCAGGAATTTGCAGACGCAGGTGGTCAGGCTATGGAAGTGGCTCAACCACAACAAGCGCCAAGCGAGCGGCAGTTTTTGGGACTATTGAGTCGTGAATATGGGTTGCTTGCAAGCCAAGGTTCAGACTTTCATTATCCAATGCCTTGGCTAGAATTAGGGAAAAACCTATACTTACCAAAAGATTGCCAAGGTGTTTGGCAGTTTTGGGAAGAAAACGAGGAATGTTAGTATGAGCCAATTTTTTCATATTCATCCAGATAACCCCCAAGCTCGCCTAATAAAACAGGCCGTGGAGGTTATTCAGCAAGGTGGGGTTGTTGTATATCCGACTGATTCAGGGTACGCCATAGGCTGTAGTATTGGTAACAAGCAGGCAAAGGAGCGCATTGAGCGCCTTCGTGGCATTGAAAAACACCATAACTTTACTTTAATGTGCCGAGATTTATCTGAGCTTGCGACTTATGCGCGAGTGGATAATCAGATGTTTAGACTTATCAAAAATAATACGCCAGGCCCTTATACTTTTATTTTTAAAGGTACAAAAGAAGTTCCTAAGCGTTTGTTAAATGATAAGAAAAAGACGATAGGTATTAGGGTTACCGATCATCCAATTACTGCTGCTTTGTTAGAAGAGCTGGCTGAACCTATGATGTCGTGTTCATTAATTTTACCCGACGAGCAGTTCACGGAGTCAGATCCAGATGAAATTCGATTGCGAATTGAAAAGCAAGTTGACTTGATCATTCATGGTGGCTACCTGATCGAACAAGCGACCACGGTGATTGATTTATCGGAAGATGAAATCGATATTTTACGTGTAGGGTGTGGTGATACCGCACCCTTTTCTTGATACTCAATAATGACCGTTGTATCAGCTCCCCCCCAACCGTTTGCTTTTTTAAATGGGCAAGCGGTTATTGAAAAGCCAGAAGATTTATACATTCCGCCCGATGCATTAGAGATTATTCTTGAGACATTCGAAGGTCCGCTGGACTTACTATTATATTTAATCAAGCGGCATAAACTCGATATTTTAGAGTTACCGATTCTAAGTATCACGCAACAATATGTGGCTTATGTTGAGTTGATGACAGAGTTTCGTCTTGAATTGGCTGGTGAATATTTAGTCATGGCAGCCTTGCTAGCCCAAATTAAATCGAGAATGTTGTTGCCTGTACACGAAGAGCTTGAGGAGGAAGAAGATCCTAGGGCTGAGTTGGTACGCAGGTTACAAGAGTATGAGCAATTTAAAGTTGCGGCAGAAAATTTAGATGAACTTCCCAGAGTTGAACGAGATATTTTTGTTGCGCATGCTTTATTTGATGACAGTGACGCGTCGATTTCAGAGCGCCCTGATATTGACGTAAAGGAATTGTTATTGGCATTAACTGAGGTCATGGCACGTGCACGAACTTTTGATCATCATCAAGTGAGTGCCGAGTCGCTTTCTACAAGAGAGCGAATGAGTGATATTTTACAGTATTTATCAGATCATGACGGTCCGTGTGCTTTTACTAATTTGTTTCGTATAGACGAGGGGCGAAGTGGGGTTGTTGTCACATTTATTGCAATTTTGGAGTTGATTAAGGAACAATTGATAGATTGTTTGCAAGTTTCACCTTCAAGTCAGATTTATTTAAGTTTACAACTACAAGAGTAGTCTTTCCTCTGTCATAATAGGGGATTGTGTTTTGCTTTTGGTGTAAAGAATGCGGCGTGTTAGTGATGAGCAGTTAGTAGAGCTAATAGAAGCTGCCATTTTTGTTTCAGATAAACCATTGTCAAAAAAGCGATTAAAAGAAACAGTATTGAAAGATATTGCAGCCTCAAATATGAGAATTGATGAGGCTATTAACTCTATTTCAGAGCATTATCAAGTTCGCGGTATTCAACTTGTAGCAGTTGGCAGCGGGTATCGCTTTCAAGCGTGTAAAAGGTTGACACCTTGGTTGAGTCATTTGTGGCAAGAAAAAGCACCAAAATACTCACGTGCAACCTTAGAAACATTGGCGTTAATTGCGTATAGACAGCCGATTACACGTGGTGAAATAGAGCAAGTACGAGGCGTTTCAGTGAGCTCAAATATAATGAAGAGCTTGCAGGAACGGGAATGGATTAAAGTTGTGGGCTATAAAGAAGTGCCGGGTAAGCCTGCACTATACGCAACGACCAACCAATTTTTAGATTATTTTTCGTTGTCTGGTTTAAGTATGTTGCCTGATTTACCTGAGCAGCATGACGTTAAAATTGACCAGATATTAAGCGATCCTTCTGTGAGAGAATCATCCGAATGAGTGAGAAGTTACAAAAAGTATTAGCCCGAGCTGGTGTGGGTTCGCGCCGTGAAATGGAAAAGTACATCGACGCAAACCGCGTCAGTGTAGATGGCAAGGTTGCAAAGCTAGGTGATAGAGTTGAAGAGGATGCATTGATCCGTGTCGATGGCCACATTGTTAAAATAGAGCAAGAAGTAGATCGTATTTGTCGTGTGGTTATGTATCATAAGCCGGAAGGCGAGTTGTGTACGCGAAAAGATCCTGAAGGGCGCCGTACTGTATTTGATAGGCTCCCTCGCATAGATGGTGAACGATGGATTGCGATCGGGCGTTTGGATATTAACACGTCAGGGTTATTGTTATTTACGAACGATGGTGAATTAGCAAATCGGTTAATGCACCCCAAGTATGAAGTAGAAAGAGAATACTCTGCACGCGTTTTTGGTGAAGTTACGAATGAAACATTACGTACATTAACGAAAGGCGTAGAGCTGGAAGATGGCCATGCAAAATTCCTTAATATTAAGCCAATGGGTGGCGAAGGAATAAATAAGTGGTTTAATGTTATGTTGACCGAAGGTCGAAATCGCGAAGTACGACGTTTATGGCAATCTCAAGATGTTGAGGTATCGCGTTTGATCCGCATCCGGTACGGAAAACTAGAGCTAAATAAACGATTACCGCAAGGTGGCTGGGAAGAGCTTGAGCTGGCGGATGTAAATTACTTAAGAAAGTCAGTTCGTTTGCCTAACGAAACGCAAACGAAGTTGTCTGTTATGCCTGAAAAACGCAAAGATAAGCGTGCGAAAATCAATCAAATTCGTAAGGCCGTTAAAAAACATAATCAACGGGCTCAAAAGCCAAAACGTCGTCAGTCGTAAGTCGAGATGGTTCGAGATGATAAAAAAGCCGCTAATTAAGCGGCTTTTTTATCACTGACTTGTACATCGAATCAATATTGAACTTATGCTACTTTGGTTGAGCATCAATTGATTGACCATTTACAGTGGCTGAATCTTCACTCATTAAGTAGAGGTAAGTAGGCATTAAATCTTCAGCTGTTTTCAATGTGTCTTTGTCTTCTCCGGGAAAAGCAGAAGCACGCATGCTGGTTCGAGTTGCGCCTGGGTTAATGCAATTGATGCGGATATTGGTTTTACCGACTTCAGCAGCCCAAGTTTGCATCATGCCTTCAGTGGCAAATTTAGAAATCGCATAAGGTCCCCAAAATTCACGACCTTCGCGTCCAACTCCAGAAGAAGTGAATACAACAGATGCAGAAGTAGATTTTCTCAGTAATGGGAACATGTATTTAGTGATCATAGCTTGCGCAGTGACGTTTACTTTCATAATATTTTCAAAAGTAGATACGCAAAAATGCTCAAGGGGCCCAAGTGAACCTAAAATAGAGGCATTATTGAGTAGTCCATCTAATTGTCCAAATTGCTGCTCAATCGTAGCAGCAAGATCCCGGTAGTTTTGTTTTGTTGCACCACGCATATCTAAAGGTACAATAGCTGGCTTAGGATAGCCAAGATTGACTATCTCATCGTAAACACATTCGAGTTTTTGTGTTGTTTTGCCCAGTAGGATTACAGTAGCGCCGTGTTTTGCGTAAGTAATAGCAGCTACGCGGCCAATACCGTCGCCTGCGCCAGTAATAAGTATGGTTTTATTTTCTAAGGCATTTGCCGCAGCTTGATAGTTGTGCATCGTGGACCCCAAATTAGAACTTTTGGACATTTTATCATAGCAATCACTCAAGTTATCGAATTTATTGTAAATATAAGTGGCGAAAGGCTACACTTTGCGTTAACTTTAACTGGTCTAATGTCTTATTAAAAATACGATTACAAAAATTTAACTAATTACAGCAAAATAATAATAAGATTCTGTCGGAGCCTAAAAAATGAAAAAAATGCTACTCTCACTCGCAGTCACTTCAGTCCTAGCTGGCTGTGGTGGTGGTGAAACATTAGAAGATGTCAAAAACGAAACAACCCCAGTACTTCCTTCTGTTTCAATTAAGTTCGATCCCTCAAATGGGGTTATATCTATACCAAATGATTTATTATTGAGTGGCACCAAAGATGGCACACTCAATTTACCCGGTGAGCTGGATGCAGAAGGCAACCCTGCAATCACACGTGCACACTACGCAAACCCATCATTGGCTTTAGGGGCCTTGGATGGTTGGTCTTCACAAATGCCTTATGTCATTGATTTAAATATGGCCGCTGGTATGAGTGTGAATGGAGACTCAGTAAAAACCCCTGGCTCTGTCCGTATTTTCGAAGTGATAATGGGGGCCAGTTCAGCCGACAGTGAGTGTGAAACTAAACCTGTAGGGACTGCATGTAAGTCTATTGCCGAGTTAAGTAATGGGCTGACGGGGGACTTTATCGCTCAGCTAACCAGCTCTGGTGATGGAATTGCGATTCAACCGTTAAAACCTTTTAAACCCGGTTCAACTTATATTACGGTATTAACATCTGGTATCGAAATGGCGGATGGTCGGCCAGTGAAAGCGTCATCGACCTATACATTAGCTAGGCAATCAGCACCACTTGTAACACCAGCTCAGCTTGCGTTACAAGGAGCGATTAATAGTTATGAAGCAGCGGTGACCAGCGGGAGTTTTGATGACGCGTTGGGTGCACTAAGCAAAGAAGACATTATTTATTCTGCTGCTGCGACTATTCAGTCGGTCGGCCCAGCAATGAGTGCGGTTAAAGGCTTATTAGCAGCGAGCTTAGCGTCGGGCTCGAATCCGAAGTTAGCAGTACCCGAACAGCCCGTAATTACAGTAAGAGATGTGCTGGTTATGGGTGGTCAAGATGCAGCAGCTGTTGCACCATTTCAAGCCATTCAATACATGAAAGGCAGTATTCAGTTACCTATGTACTCAGGTATGCCACAAGCCACAGGTGTAGAGAGTTTAGCTGATACATATTGGCAAGCCAGATGTGATAATGGTGCAGTGGTTGCCGGTTATAAAGCGGCAATTGGAGGTACGTTACCTGCGCCTGAAGCTGGCACTAATGATGCGGCTTGTGCAGCATTATCGGGTGGTTTACTAAGGGACTTTGGACTAGACACAGTCCGTCACGTCACAAAGTTTAACAGTATTCCTAAGCAGCAATGGCTAGCTAATGTGCCGGTGCAAATTACTAAACCAATTCCGCAACTACTCGGTATTGAGCAACCAGCAACAGGGTGGCCAGTTGTTATTTTGCAACATGGTATAACCACCAATAAAGAGACCATGTTAGGTTTAACTTTAGCATTAAGTGCGCAAGGCTTTGCCACAGTTGCTATTGACCACCCAATGCACGGTGAACGTGGTATTGATGTTGATAACGATGGCGCTGACGATTTTAATGCCACGACAGGATCAATCCTGTCATACATGAATTTAACATCATTGTTAGTGGCACGTGATAACTTACGTCAATCAACAGCTGACTTACTTGCACTGCGTTTAGGACTTAATTTTGGTGCCCCAGAAATTGGCTTAAATCCAACAGATGTGAGTTTTGTCGGTCACTCGTTGGGTTCTATTGTAGCACCAAGCTTTATTGCACATACAAACTCCCCTTTGAACGAACAAGTAGATGGATTGTTTAAAATTCAAAGTGCGGCACTTGCCAGTGGTGGTAGCGGGATTGCTAGCTTCTTAATTGCATCAGAACAATTTGGTTCATTTGTACAAGGCTCAGTGTTGAGCGCAGCGGATAACGTTGCCTCTAAAGCATTCTTGGCATTCTTAGCCAGCGATGGCGTAGCTGGTTGTACCGCGGAAAATATAGTTCCATGTGGTTATGCTGCGTATATTAAACACTTAACTGAAACCGGAGACACGGGATCGTTAGCCGCGATCAATGGGATTATTCAGCAGTTTGCGGTTGCAGCTCAATCTGCATTAGATAGTGCCGACCCATTAAATTATGCTGGGCTTGTGCAAGCGGTGAACACACCAGTGTATATGAATGTTGTGACGGGCGGTGTTGATGGTAATAAACCGGATACCGTTATTCCACCGACAACGTCGAATCCACTGTCTGGTTCAACACCGTTGGCACGCTTTATGGGATTACAAACCGTGACAGAAGCAGGACCACAACCCGCAGGAAATTATGTGGTTAATTTCAGCCAAGGTCATCATGGGTCAATTATCACCACTGCATTCAGTGAAGGAGCAGGTGGTACAGCGCAAGGTCATGCGATGGCAACAGTTGAAATGCAAACTCAGCTTGTGTCGTATTTAAAATCGAAAGGGTTGTTTTTACAAGTAACTAATCCTGCAGTTATTGCTAATTAATTACAATTAGTTCACTATGAAAAGCCGCTAAATTTAGCGGCTTTTTTTATTGGCAAAGTTTATAGGAGTTCGAGTTGGCATTTTTATTTGAGTATGGCTTATTTTTAGCTAAGGCAGTCACCATTGTTGCTGCAATAGGGGTTATATTAGTTATGATTATTGGTGCAAGCCAAAAGCCAAAAGGGAAAGCTGGGGAAATCGAGCTGAAAGACCTATCAAAACAAATTGATGAAACACGAAACCAATTTATTGAGCAAACATTGGATAAAAAAGCGCTGAAGGCACATAAAAAAGCCATTAAAAAGCTAGATGAGGTTTCGCCGCAAGGAAAGGTCTTTGTGGTCGATTTTAATGGCAGTATGGATGCCCATGAAGTAGAGAGTTTACGTGAAGAAGTCAGTGCAATATTAACAATCGCAGATAAAGAAAAAGATCAGGTGTTAGTGAATTTAGAAAGTGGTGGTGGAGTGGTGCATGGTTATGGCCTTGCAGCATCACAACTGATCCGCGTGAAAGATTATGGCTTACCTCTGACTGTATGTATTGATAAGGTTGCGGCAAGCGGTGGTTATATGATGGCCTGCGTAGCAGATAAAATATTTGCAGCACCTTTTGCGATTGTTGGTTCGATAGGGGTTATTGCCCAAGTCCCTAATTTTAGCAAAATCTTAAAAAAGAATGATGTAGATTTTGAGCAAATAACAGCTGGAGAATATAAACGTACTTTAACTATGTTTGGTGAAAACACCGATAAAGGTCGTGAAAAGTTTAAGGAAGAAATCGAACATACTCATGGGTTATTTAAGGCATTTGTTGCAGAGCATAGATCTACATTAGATATTTCAGCGGTTGCTACTGGAGAGCATTGGTTTGCAACTCATGCTCAGTCGTTTAATCTAGTTGACGAAATAAAAACCAGTGATGATGTGCTGCTGTCATTCAATGAACATTTTCAATTATTTAAAGTGAGCTATAAAATTAAAAAGCCGTTGGCTGAAAAAATAGGCCTTAATTTAAGTGTGATGATTGAAAGGTTAGGTATTTCATTATGGTCAAAAAGCAACAAAATGCGACTGTAACACCACTGTTTGGTTAAACTTGTACGTGTATGAAGCAATAACAACTTCATACACGTACAC
This sequence comes from Pseudoalteromonas sp. MMG012, assembly GCF_018100875.1. Taxonomy (NCBI): domain Bacteria; kingdom Pseudomonadati; phylum Pseudomonadota; class Gammaproteobacteria; order Alteromonadales; family Pseudoalteromonadaceae; genus Pseudoalteromonas; species Pseudoalteromonas sp. MMG012. Next base: position 14,511 of record NZ_JAGJEF010000013.1, on the reverse strand, counting down.
TGTAACGAAATAATATCTATAGTATATAGCTACTCATGATCTTATATACGTCGTTAATATTATCACCGGCTTTAAATTCTTTTGTGAGCGGCTCTACGTCAGAGCCTACCCAAATCTTGAGTTCTGAGTCCATGTCAAAATGACCGGCGCTTTCTTTGCTAAACTTGGTTATTTTACTGTATGGAATAGAGAGTATTTCCACTTTTGAGCCAGTTACACCCTGTTTATCAATAAGTAATAGACGCTTGTTGGTAAAAACAAACATGTCTCGTATTACTTGGTAAGCTTTTTCAATTTCTTCTGACTCAATTAATGTGTCAGCGAGCAACTCATCAAGTTTGTCGTTATCTACTTCACTGGCATTGCCGAGTAATCCGCTTAATAATCCCATGACTAATCCTTCTGAAAAAGTTGGTTTTCAAGAGTATGCCCATTAACTAATTGGCGATACTGCCAGCTTAATTTGTGACAGTATTTAAGCAAGTGTATATCAAATTGTTCAAAGTTGGCTTGATACTCAATAATATATTCTTTGTTTTGGCTCTGGGAAACGTGTAAAACACCATTAAGTTGCTTCAATTGTTCTATGGCATTACGGGGACTATCAATAAGCGTTAATGTAACGTATTGGCTACTGCCTGTATTGGTATCACGGTCATGCGTGGTAAGCTGTCCCTGATTTAAATATAGAACGTGATCACATAGCTTTTCTAGTTCTGCAAGGTCGTGAGAGCTTAATATAAAGGTAATATCTTCACTCAATGAGGCAATGACGTGACGTATCTCTCGTGCATTTAACGGATCGAGCCCAGCAGTTGCTTCATCTAGCAGAACTATTTTTGGTTCACCGATAAGCGCTTGTGCGATACAAACACGTTTTTTCATGCCATGAGACAGCTCACTAATTTTAGCGTGGTGGTTATCTGCTAAACCAACCAGTTCTAACACTCTGCAGGCTTCGTTAGTAGCATCAGCTAGGCTTAAGCCCTGTAGTCGAGCATAAAAACTGAGCTGTTTTTGTAATGAGAAACGTGGATCTAAGGTGGCATCCTGAGGTAGGGCGCTGAGTGTACCAAACAGTGAGGGATCACCCAACGGTTTTCCCATAATGCTTACTGACCCTGAACTTGGTCGAAGATACCCACATAATATACTGAATAGGGTTGTTTTACCTGCGCCATTGGGCCCAACCAATGCAACCGTTTGCCCTTGCTTCACCTCAAAACTGACATCATTTAGAGCGTATTTATCAGCAAAGTGTTTGGATAGGTTATTAACCTGAATTAAAGAGTTCATAGTGAGCGCCTTCTAAATGTAAATGCACTAAGTGCTAACAAACCAGCGCTCTGTCCTATAGGTAATAGCCAGTTGACCATAGATGTTGAGGTTTGTGGCGCGATATCCAACAATTGCACGCCAGGGAAAGCGTATAATAACCCTGAAATAATAGGCAGGTAGTAACTTAGGTATCCAATGAGTGCATTCGCTAAGGTGAATAACAAAATGGCTAACACAACAGTTAAGCGTGAAGAACTGGATATAAGGTTGAGTAGCGACATGAGCGCGATAAACGGCATAACAATAATAACAAGCTGAAGAATTAACTGTAGGCTAAGTACGAGCCCCGAACCAAATAGGCTCATATCTCGATAAATCATTACGAGAAATGTGGCTAATACGGTGAGCGAGATAAGGATCGCGATAATGAGTAATTGCCCAAGAAAGCGACCCAGTAAGATTTCGTCACGCGTACAGCGTAAGCTGATAAAGCGGAGTGTCCCTCTTAACCTGTCTCCGACAGTTTGGTCTGAACAGACGAAAATGCAAAAGCCAGGAAAGCTATATAATGCAATTAACCAAAATACCGCCAATTCAGCTTGAGGCCAACTCACGAGCTCTTGTAGCCCGATGTTACCAGTAAGTTCTTGTGCAACCTCAGAAAACTCAGGGCTACTGATAAATGGCACAGCTTGCGCAATTAAATAGTTCAGGATCATAAACCAAACCATGGCAAACGCACTGAGTGCAAGTAGGCCACGCTTGGTAGCGAAGAGGCGTGTTAGCTCAAACTGAGCAAGTTGCCACACTCTAAATAGCGACATAATTTCTCCTTTTTTTGAACAGTACCCTGTTGTGTACTGAATTTAAAGCAGAAAACTGTTTCAGAGTGTGGCAATTGTGACAAATTAATTCACAGTACTTAAATTACCACCCGCATTGGCGGTCTTTATTTTGTTCATCTAAGTAAGTTTGTAGTGGTGCAAAGTAATCAAGCATCGCGGTTGCATCCATTTGTTTGCTGCCAGTGACACTTTCTAATGCTTCCTGCCAAGGACGGCTACTGCCCATTTCTAACATGGTGTTTAAACGCTTACCCGCTTCTTTTGAGTTGTAAACAGAACAACGGTGAATTGACTCTTTGCTTCCGGCAATTTCACACAATGAGCGATGAAATTCAAACTGCAAAATATGGGCTAAGAAATAACGAGTGTAGGGTACATTACCTGGTACGTGATATTTGGCACCTGGATCAAAATGGGTTTCGTTACGTGCGATAGGTGCTTGTACACCTTGGTATTTCTTACGGAGATCCCACCAAGCTTGGTTGTATTGCTCAGGTGATATTTCCCCTGAAAATACCTGCCAGCGCCATTGATCAACCAATAAACTAAATGGAATAAATGCGACTTTGTCGAGTGCCATTTTCATCAATAAGCCAATGTCTTTTGATTCGTCAGGAACCTGTTCTAGTAATCCAATTTCTTTCAAATAACCTGGCGTAACGGATAAAGCAATCGTATCGCCAATCGCTTCATGAAAACCGTCATTTGCACTTTCTTGATAATAATAAGGTAGGGTGTTGTAGGCACGTTGATAAAAATTATGGCCTAGTTCATGGTGAATAACTGAAAACTCTTCGCCAGTGCGTTGAATACACATTTTGATACGTAAATCATCTTTGTTATCTAAATTCCAAGCTGAAGCGTGGCATTGTACGTCACGATCTTTTGGCTTGGTAAATAAAGAGCGGGTCCAAAATGTGTCGGGCAACTTTTCAAAACCCATCGAGGTAAAGAAGGTCTCTGCACCTTGTACCATTTTTAATTCATCATAATTATGCTTGGCAAGTAATTTAGTTACATCGTAGCCGGGATCTGCATTTTCTGGTGCAACAACATCATAAATATTACCCCATGTTTGCGCCCACATATTGCCTAACAAGTGCGCAGGAATTGGCTGGTTCTGAGGTACTTTGTCTTCGCCGTACTTTTCACCAAGTTTTGCACGAACATGGCAGTGTAATGCATTATATAAAGGCTTAACTTGGCCCCAGATACGATCTAATTCAGTGGCAAAGTCGTCGGCAGGCATATCATATTTGCTGCGCCACATAGCGCCGGTGTCAGCGTAACCTAGTTGATTAGCACCTTCATTTGTTAGGGTTATTTGTTGCGCATATAAAGGGCGCATAGGTTGTGAAACTTGTCGCCATCCTTGCCATAAATCGAGTAGCTCTTCATAGTTCCGACTTGAAGCCATTTTTGACGTCATGTCACCTAAACTTAAACACTCGTCTGGCGTTTTACAATAGGCACCTTTTGCATACAGGCCATCTAACTCGGCTTTAAGTGCAGCAAGCTTTCTTGATTTTTCTGGGTCTTGAGGCGCAGGCAACGTAAGGTTTAATTTTAATTTATTCATTTTTCGACGATTATCGTCGCTGAGCTTTACGTTATCAAACTGGGCTGCATCACTGGCTAACTTCACGATGATATCGGTTTGTTCTCTGTTCACATCAGCGGCAAGGCTGGCTGTATCTTCAGTGACAAAGTTTGCGTATATCCATTCTGCGCGGCCAGAGCGTTCAGACAAATCAACTAAGGTTTTTTCTGATTGAGCTAGAAATAGCTCAGCATCTTGCTCTGTTACTTGTTTGTTTTTAGGTGCTGTATTGTTACAAGCTGTCAGAGCTAATGTGCTTGCGACAATCAATGCCCCAAAGCTAAGTTTAAATTGTGGTTTCATGAAATTATCACTTGTTGTTGTAAAAGCAGGGAAATGATAACAGTGAAGATGATGAGCTACAATTACTGTACGATAAATGCAGTGTTAAATTGAGTTTACGCTATATTTTAATTCAATACATAAACTGTGAACAGGAGGTCAAAAATGAGCTTTATTGTATTGGTTATTATCGCTATGTGTGTGATTTTTATGGTGCATTCAATTAGATATAAGTTGGTTACCCTGCCTACCATGAAATACTTTAAATCGGCGCTGCCTACTTTGAGTCAGACCGAGCAAGAAGCGATGGAAGCTGGAGATACTTGGTGGGATACGGAGTTGTTTTCAGGTAAGCCCAACTGGCAACAGTGGCATCAAATAGATGCCCCTAAGCTGAGCGATAAAGAGCAAGCTTTCATTAATACAAAACTTGCTCACCTACTCGATATGCTCGATGAAGAACAAATTCAAGCTGATAAAGATTTACCTGAAGCAGTTTGGGCGTATTTAAAAAGAGAGGGCTTTTTTGCATTTATTATCCCTGAAAAATTTGGGGGGTTGGAGTTTAGTGCACAAGCTAACTCGACCATTGTCGCGATGATTGCCAGCAAAAGCCTCTCTACAGCAGTCACTGTTATGGTACCTAATAGTTTGGGTCCAGCGGAGTTGCTTTTACATTACGGTACACAGACACAGCAAGCAGATTGGTTACCAAAGCTGGCATCAGGCGACGCGTTACCTTGTTTTGCATTAACGGCGTTAGATGCAGGCTCAGATGCTGGTAGTATCCAAGATTTTGGCATTATTTGTGAAGGAGAGTATGAAGGAAAAAGCACGCTTGGCTTACGTCTTACATGGTCAAAGCGGTATATTACGTTAGCACCGGTCGCTACGGTATTGGGCTTGGCTTTTAAGGCCTATGATCCTAATAAGCTATTGGGAGACACTGAAGATTTAGGGATCACATGTGCGCTGATCCCAACCTGTCACCCAGGAGTCAAAGTGGGTGACAGGCATAATCCCCTTAACCAAGGGTTTATGAATGGCACAACGCAAGGAGAGGATGTATTTATTCCTCTGGAGTGGGTCATTGGCTCGCAAGCAGGAGTAGGCAAAGGGTGGCGTATGTTAGTGTCTTGTTTGAGCGCCGGTAGAGGGATCTCTTTACCGGCATTAAGTGCCGGCACGGCGCACTTATGCACGCGAACGACCTCTGCATATACACAAGTTCGGTCTCAATTTGGTGTACCTATAGGGGCTTTTGAAGGCGTTCAAGCAAGCTTAGCTCGAGTGGCAGGGCTGACTTATAGTATTGAAGCGTGTAGGCAAACAACGGCGCAGGCTATTGATATGAAGAAAAGCCCGGCGGTTATTACGGCAATTGCCAAATATCACCTCACTGAGATGTCGCGAGTTGTAATGAATGACGCGTTAGACATTCATGCTGGAAAAGGCATCCAAAAAGGACAAAGCAATTATTTAGCAAATAATTATATGGGCATTCCTATTTCAATTACGGTTGAAGGGGCTAACATTTTGACGCGCAACCTGATGATTTTTGGTCAAGGTGCAACACGTTGCCATCCTTACATTTTTCAAGAGATACAAACGATTCAAAATAAACCCGCAGATGAAGCGGTTAAACCATTTGACAAACTACTCATGGCGCATTTACAGCATGCTGGTGTCAATGCAATAAAGTGTATTGGCTATGGGCTGACCGGTGCTTTATTTTCGGCCTCCCCTGTATCGGGGCCCACAAAAAGGTACTATCAGAAATTAAACTGGCTGAGCAGCTGTTTATCGATAAGTGCAGAGCTCGCGATGCTGAGGTTAGGTGGTGAGCTAAAGCGTAAAGAGATGCTTTCTGCGCGATTAGGAGATGTGCTGAGTCATTTATACCTAGCATCATGCGTATTGAAAAAGTATGAACATGATGGCCGCCAGCAAGGGGACCTGCCAAGTGTATGCTACGCAGTGGAACACCATTTGGTACAGGGATTTACCGCATTAGATGAGTTCATCGATAACTTTGCCAATATGCCAATTGCTTTCGTATTAAAACGGTTAATGTACATTGTGGGTCATGGTTGCAAACAACCCAATGATAAATTGGTGATACAAGTGTGTTCAGCATTGCGCCAAAGCGATGCATCTAGAGAGCGAGTGAGTCATTTATGCTGCATAGGAGATCAAGGTGCTATTCATACTATGGAGCATGCGTACAACTTGAGTCGTGCTACTTTTAATTATAGGGCGCTGTTTAATAAATGGGTTAAAGGTCGTGTAGATACTGTTAGTTTGTCATTTATCGAGCAAGTAGAGCTGGCAGTGCAAGAAAAAATATTAACTCAAGAGCAATCGGCGTCTCTTTTGGAAGCCGAGAAGTGGCGGATTGCTGCGATTTCAGTTGATGTATATTAACATAAATAGTGGGGTTAAAAAGCACGCTTTTTAACCCCAAATACGCACTAGAATATATAGGTCAACCATATTCGTAAGGCAATATCACTTTGAGCATCAACCAGTCTTACTTGGCCCCATGATAAAATGATATCCATTTTCACTCTGTCACCGCTTTGATAACTATCTAATTGTGTAATAGGCACAATAGAAGAATTGCTAACCGTTACGTTATGTTGTACTGCTTGTGTTGCTTTGTTTATGACATCGACTCCAACGAATTTGAATACGTCGATAACGATGCGACCAAACTCTCTTTGTAGTGTTTCAAATATTTTAGGTGTCAGCCTGTCAAGTAGATCTAAGAAAGAGGGAATATCAACATCTACCGCTACATCGGGGCGGAAGTTAGATAAATTAGAATCAATATTTAAAGTTCGATTATGTATGTTGTATCGGCCTTTTAAATTGACGCTCGCGTAGGTGATTTTAGGGTAAATGTGTACATTAGAGAAAAGTATTTTTTTCGTGATTTTGCCTACTGTAACCGCGTCAAAGCCATGAATTTTGACTGGTACATCGCCATTTGAATTAACCATACCGTCTATTGAGATGACAATATCACCCACAATGGTGGTGTCTATTTTTGATATTTTTCCATCAGATTCATAGGCGATGTTATTCACGATCTGTGTATTTATTTCTTGAAAGTTTTGTCTAATAAGTGAAAATTGGTCCATCGCGGGTTCATAGATGTCTTGAAGCATACCGTCAATGGCAGCATCGTTGGTCGTCAACCCATTAATGTAGCATTCTCCATTGGTCATCAACATGGCATTTTCGAGCCAGTCGTAATTAAGTATATCGTGTACACTGAACTTCCACTCTTCGGCCTTTTTACACGACGCACTATTATATTGATGCGGGTAAATTTCATAGTTGCTATTTGAGGATACAGTTGCTGTTAGCACGAGGTTGGAAAGCATAAATCCGTGAGCATAGCTTTTGTGCGGTAATGCAAAGACACTCAGCAATAATGCAATGGTAAAGCTTAGTCCTTTAAATAATTTCATATAGAGTCATTTTCCTATTTTTAAACGGTTGTGTTTTTTTTGTAAAAAACGTTACTTAAACGTATGCGAATGTGTTTTATTTAGTCGTTTGGGTGTTTTTTTGAACAATGCTCTATCAGGGAAAGTTTACAAAAAGGCAAAGAGAAGTTCATTTCTAATTTTAGAAGAGAAATAATAAATGCAGTAATACGGTAAAACTGTGAGTGTTTTACAGATAATAAGGTTGTTTAGGGGGATTTTATATCAGCCGCTTAATAAAGCGACCGACAATAATGCTAGTTGTTGGGAATGTAACAAATAACGGCTTTTTGATCTGGGTTATCTTGAGTATCTTCGATTAAATAACTGGCTTTTAAGCTGTTTTGGCAGGTACACATATCAAAATGGCTTATCATATAAGACTGACCAAATTCATCTTTATCTGTTTTTGTAATACTGCAGGTTGGTTCCCGCCACCTTGGGTCAAAACCACTTTGTCCTATTGCGACAATTTTTATTTTTTGGCTCAATAATTGTGTGTTAATTTCATCTGATTGCGCAGATACGGTTAACGTCGTGGCTGCAATCAATGCAGCGATTAGCTTTTTCATAATTCATCCTTAAGGTTTATTTTGGTTTATAGAGTTACAACTTTATAACGAAGGTGATTTTATTCATAAAATATCGTAAATCAAGGGTTATTTATTCTTTTGATCAGAGTTTAAGTGAATTGAGTTTCATCAAATGCAATACTGAAATGTATATTGCATGCTATTTGTATTTGTATTTTTAATGTATCTAATGCAAATATAGATTCTAATTATGTATTCTCATTTACTTACAATTATCTAAATAATTTTAAGTCGTTTTGTGAAACACGACAAAAGGTAGGCTGTAGAGCGCTTTAAATAAGGTAACAAGAGACTCACCAGGCGCGGCTATGTACCTTTAATGTTAAAAAAATGCGAATTTTAATGCTGTGTGGGGTGTGGTTTTTTTAATCATTCCATTCAGTAAAGCTAAATAAAATAACTAAAGGCACATGTTATAAGGGCTAATTACTGTTTTTTGTTGCCATTTTGTGTACGTGGTTTTTGTTTTTGTTGTAAATATGTTGATTTGTTTGTCTTTTTAAATTGTGATAAAACTCTATGTGATTAATTAAAACAATAACTTACACTACAACAGGGACAAACATAATGAAGACAACATTTAAGTTCAGTGCATTGTCAGCAGCAATCTTGCTTGCACACTCTGGTTCAGCGCTTGCTGCAGAAGAAAATCAAGTGGAACGAATTGAAGTAACCGGTTCGCATATCAAGCGAACAGATATGGAAGGCCCATCACCGGTTCAATCATTGTCTGCGTCGGATCTTGCGGCAACGGGCTCAACCGATTTAATCGGTGCCCTGCAAAAGTTACCCGTATCAGGCGCTGGTACATTTAGTACACAAGGTAACTCAAGTGATGATACAGCCAATGGGGGGTCAAGTGTTGCTTTGCGTGGCTTAGGTGCATCTTCTACGTTAGTTTTAATTAATGGCCGCCGCGTTGCTGTGAGCCCGTTTGCAAAAGACATCGAAACATCATTTGTAGATTTAAACAGTATTCCTATTTCATCGGTTAAACGTATCGATATTCTAAAAGATGGCGCGTCGGCAACGTATGGCTCTGATGCGGTAGCTGGGGTAATTAATATTATCTTACGCGACGATATTGAAGGGTTTGAAGTGTCGGGTAAAGTGTCTGATACAGCCGATGGCGGCGGAGAAGAACACAATTTCACTATTTTGTGGGGGTCATCAAATGACAAGGGCAACCATAACTTCTCGCTAGACTATTTCAAACGCGGCGATATCTTTTATTCAGATAGAGACTACGCGGCTACCGCTGATCAGCGCTTTCGCGGTGGTAACAATGCCCTAAGTTCTTCAGGTATTCCAGGTAGCGTCGAAGTGGTGCGTAGCATGCTGACTGAAGCTCAGTGGAATGCATTGCCTGTGGTACGCGTTGAAGATGATGGCACACAAGTTAGGCAAACGATTTTTGCCGATGTGTGGGGGAATGATAAATGTGATCCTTCGCTGATCATTGGTGATATATGCCGATATGATTATGCACCGCACATGAGTTTAGTGCCATCAACCGAGCGCTATAGCTTTAACTATAACGGTGTGCAAGAAATAATGGATGATGTTGAAGGCTTCGCAGAGTTTTCGGCACAGCATACGTCAACTTTTATTCAAGGGGCTGGCAGCCCAAGTTTTACAGAATTAACAATGAGTGGGACCAATCCAAATCATCCACTTGCAAACGATCCAAGCCATTTCCTACATGGTGTTGATATTTCAATGCGCCGTCGTACGTTTGATATTGGCAACCGAAAGAAAGATGTGGACTCAGAATATTATCGAGGCGTACTAGGCGCCCGTGGTAACTTTCAAGAGTGGGATTGGGAAGTGGCTTATTCCATGATCCGTTCAAGTGCGGTAGAGCGCGGGTTTGACGGTTTCCCGAATAAGGTGAGGGCGCAGCAAGCAATCGATACCGGTTTATGGAACCCGTTTGAACCCAGCACAAATACAGCGGAAGGGTTAGCATTTTTCGAGACCACAACAACACGTTATGGATCATCTACGATGCAATCTTTAGATGGTACTATTTCTGGCGAGTTGTATGAATTAGATGCGGGCTATATCGCTGCGGCATTTGGTTTTGAACATCGCTATGAGAAAATCGAAGATAACCCAGATAGCCAGTATCTACGTGGCGAGATATTTGGCACAGAAGCAACACAAGCCAATGGCGACCGTGACAATACCGCTGTGTTCGCTGAATTTAGTATTCCGGTACTTGAAACCCTTGAGCTGCAATTGGCCGTGCGTCATGAAGATTACAGTGACTTTGGTACAACTACCGACCCAAAAGTGGCATTTCGTTGGTCACCGATTGATGAGCTTGTTGTAAGGGGTTCTTGGGGGACCGCATTTAGAGCGCCTTCGCTGGTTCAGTTACACTTAGGCCGTACCGATGAATCCCCAAGTGTGATTGATAAAGAGCGTTGTCGTCAAACAGGTGCTGAAGTGGATTGTGAACCAACAGAGTACACTGCGATTGTGGCGGGTAACAAAAACTTGCAGCCAGAAGAGTCTGAAAACTTCAACTTAGGCGTGGTGTGGGAAGCAACAGATAACTTCAGTATTGGTGTTGATTACTGGAACTATGATCAAGAAAACCTGATCAAGAAAATTGGCGCACAAAAACTGGTTGATTGTTGTGGCAGTGATACAAGCCTGGTAGTACGCGCACCCAATCAGGGCAGTACACTGGGTCGTATTTTACAAATTAACGACACCTTTGTGAACATTGGTGGCCGTGAAACAGATGGCTTTGACGTTAATTTAGAATATAAATTAATGACCGACAATTTAGGTGAATTTAAATTCAATTATAACCTAACGTATGCGCTTAACTTTGAAGAGCAAACGTTTGAAAGTGACGACGCAGGTAACCGTATTAACGTGATTGATGATCGTAACGGTGAATACCAACACCCTGAACTGCGTTGGACCAGTGGTGTAGATTGGAATCGTGACGATTGGGTGGCAACCTTAAGTGTGAGCCACATTGATTCATATAAAGACTTGGAAGACAGCGATGGCAATAAGTTTGAAATTGACTCATGGACAACCGTTGATACCACAGTCAGCTATGTCGGTTTTGATAAACTGGTTCTGACAGTCGGTGCAGCCAACTTATTCAATGAAGAAGCGCCTCAAGCACCATCAGAATCAATGGGAGTAGATAATAAAACCCACAGTGCGCTAGGACGACAAGCGTATATTAAGTTCAATTATAAATTTTAACTAAACGCATATAGTAATACGCGTTGATTAATGTACATTAAAAGCCCAGCGATAAGCTGGGTTTTTTTATGAAATAGTTTCTGTAGGTCACCTTAAACCTCTAAAATGGTAAATAGCGAAATATTGAGGAACGTTGTTGAGCCGCTGAAGTTTTGAGCGCACACATTCAATGTATTAATACGTTAAGGTTATGGCGGTTATGCTGCACAGTGCCCCAGCGGCGTAAAAATTTTGATTGGGTGTCATTCGTAGGTTATCGCAGCGAATAAAACCTGCTTGTACAGTTATCTTCTTTATTCGCTTTATCACTCAGTCTTTTAGCTTTTATATCATCTACATAAAGTACAGTGTGAGTATGATTGCTCATCACCGCATACGCGCACACATCAATACAAAACACTTAGCAGTTTACCTTCTATCCCCCCCGCTTCTGTGCTCATACGATTGACCTGTTACCTTATCTTTGCTACACAAATAAGCACGGCGAACACACCGTGAAATACAATGGTAGTATTTGGTATCAGTTAAACTCACTTGTCTTTTTCGTGCTGTGGCCATGAGGGAATTGTCTATCTTTTAAGCTGAACCTAAAAGATAGGGAATCAATGAAAAACAATCAATTTTGGATGGGTGTCAGTTCAAATTTTTGCAAACAGTGTGAAAAGTTGCTAGCTTAACGTTTGCTCTATTAAGATAACCCCCAAACATGCTCTAATCAAAGACTACACAGTGTTAAGGTGGTGGATTAGCCATGGGCTCTAAGTGCTGAGCAATATCATTTTTGTATGCTTTTTGAGTATGCAGCTTATATTTCAAATTTAAATTTATGAAATAGGCGATATGCTTGTGATATTCCTCGTGAGTGGGTGTCATCAGAAAAATTTAGCGAAAACCTAGCAACGGGTGACATTACCCAAAAACTGATGATCCGCGACCACTTAGGCTCCATACTGGCGGTGAGTGAAGTGAATGCAGCTAAGACAGCGGCAAGCATTACACAAACCTTTAGGTACGACCCATTTGGTCAGCAGTTTGCACTACAAGCGAATAATTTCTCCGCATTTACCGGTTATATGCGTCAAGGCTTTACCGGCCATGAAATGCTCAATGGCTTGAATATCATTCATATGAATGGTCGTATTTACGACCCAACGATAGGGCGGTTCTTACAAGCCGACCCGCATATTCAAGCACCGAGTAATAGTCAGTCGTATAACCGTTACAGTTATGTGCTCAATAACCCGTTGAGCTATACCGATCCGAGCGGGTATTTCTCGCTTGGAAAAATAGGGCGGTTTATTGAGAAAGCAGCGAGGCCGTTTAAAAATGTTATTAGACAAACTTTTGAATTTTTAGGGCCAGTAGGAAGCCAATTAGCAATACTCGCAGTATGTGGCCCAAATCCAGTGTGCCATGGTGTGTTAAGTTATGATAATGCAAGAGCACATGGTGCGACAAAATCAGGCGCATTAAGAGCAGGTGTTACAGCAGCTATCATGACAGAAGCCTTTACTCAAATTGGTGGTCACTATAAACAAACATTTGGAGTGTCATCTTTTACACAAGCAACAGCTACTCAGCAAGCACAGTGGGCCTTTACCCATGCGATGGCTGGCGGGGTTGGTTCTGTGTTGCAAGGCGGTAAATTTGGTCATGGTTTTGTTAGCGCAGGTGTTACTAAATATGCAGGGAACTTTATTCAGATCCAGTTTTCAGGTGATGGTTTAGGGGATATCATAGGTGGCACATTAGCAAGTGCAGTTGTTGGTGGAACAGTTTCTAAAATTTCGGGTGGAAAATTTGCTAATGGAGCGCGAACCGCAGCTTATCAATACTTGTATAATGCTAGGGGAGGCAAATCTCTATTAGAGTCAATAAAAGAAGTTTTTAAACGAGCGCCAAATTATTCAAGGAAGTATCAGACTGCTGAGGGGGTTATGGCTGGTCAAGCAAATGCTAAATCGATAGTAGATTATGAAACCACCACTGATTCTGAGAAAAAGTTAGTTCTTACTGTTGCGGGGGTAATATCAGGACCTATATCAGCACCAGCGTCTATCGGGTTTGGACTTGGAGCTGCTTATTATGGGTATCAAGATACTAGTAATATGAATGAGTTTATAGGCTTTTATACGGATTCGACCATTTACACTATTGGTCAGCTAATGCCAGGTTTAAGCCATATCATGAACGGCACAGGTGCATATAGTCTAATTTATCAGGCTGGGGATGGCGCTAACTATTCTCAACAAGCATGTTTTTCACCATATAAATGTGGGTAAATTTATGAGTTATTATTTTTTTTGGTATGTATATTTAGTTGGCTTAGCTACATCATTTTTAATGATTTTGCTAGGGCACTACGTTGGTTTTTTGGTTCTTTTTTTAGTATTAATGCTGTCCTTTAAATTGTCAGTTTTTTCTAAGTGGAGAAAAAATATTGAGCAATTTAAAAGTGTGGAACTAAGGAATATAGTGTTCTGCTTATCTCCACTTATTATGCTTGTCCTAGGCAATGAATATGAAGAGCTTATTTTATGGGTGGGGATCAGTTTTTTTGTTGTAAACAATTTTTATGTGGATAAGATTATAAAGAGAGAATGCAAAAACCAATGGGGTCAGAGAGGTTGATTTGATTTCCACGATAAAATAAACATAGAAACCAGCATTTGCTGGTTTCTTTTTATCTAGTTTTTATACGTGGTGCATTTGGAACTTGAATTCGGGATCTCAAAGAGGTTTAGTTGCGGATGTTGTTTCATCCTCGACGAGTAGTTTTATGCTTGGTAAAGTTGCAGGGAGTTATGGTAGCTATACAAATATAAGTACTATGTGGGATATACAGGCGATTCGAAGTGATTTTTATACTAATTCAGCAGCGTTTGATAGCTTCTTTGATGAACATAGGTTTTTATTGGTGGGTAAGAATACAGGAGTTTATAAATGAAATACTACCTATTAACTATAGTTTTTTTATTATTAGCGGAAAATATCTATGCGTATGACGTTGTTAAGTTAAATAAATGCATTTCTTCAGAAAAATATGGAGACACTATTATCTATGAAAATTGTAATGGTGGAAATGCATTAGTAATTGATCTCCATTACTCGGAATTAAGTGTCTCAGATGTAATGGAGTTGATGAAAAAAGGGAGTTACGACATATCATCTTTACAGGGGAAATT
>NZ_JAGJEF010000129.1:0-6634 GCF_018100875.1 Pseudoalteromonas sp. MMG012 | reverse complement strand
CTCATTACTAGCACTGGTAGTTAAGTCGTTCATATTAATCCTCTTTCGTATTTATACAACTATAGTAATAAAAATGTGTTCGTTAACCATTAACGTTCGTTGCTTGGCATTTCCTTCAGGTTAAACCCTTTTACAAACAACCAAAATGGTAGTGATAACTCAAATAATGCCCCAGGAAGATACAACCATTGCCCGCCTAAACTTACTGCGTAAAAATCAAACATTATTTTTAAAAACAGCGCAAAATAGCCCACCATACCTAATACCGAAAACGCTCTAGGCACTATTCGATACTGAAAGAAAGTTACGGCTAGAATAAAGCCACAAATTGACAAAGGAATCATACCCAATTGAAAGTCAACATAACGTCCTTTTCTGATAATACTGGCCATTGTATGTAAATAGTCTACATTACTGGCTGTGGTCTCAATGAGTTCCTTACTCAAATTAACAAGCGATAGTAATGCCGCTGCCCCTACAAGTAACATTATCGCTTCAATAAGTCTGAATACTACATAACTTACTGCAACATGTTCACTGTACTTTTTAACTATGGGATAAATGACTATTGCCATACCTACAACAGCCACTGAATTAACAAACTCCAACATTACTGCCGTTGTTATAGTGAGCTTGTTGGGAAAAAGCTGCATTAAATAATCTGGAGAACTAAAAAACTCCCCTAGGAGTGAACTTGCGGCCATGTATGAAAATGATGACATTAGCCATAATACGCCGAAAAAACGTGCAGTGGTTAAATTAGACATAGTGTATTTCCTTAAAGTATGGATATTCAAAGCTTGTTGCCATTACTTATCGTTTAGCATAATAACTTTGTGGTCTTTTTGATGACCTAAGTTTAAGCTTCAGATTTGTATTGTCGTTCAAATGGGCCTATTCGAACGTATTAGTTATAAAATTTTATGTATAGAGAAGTCACAACTTGTGCAAAGCGGCTTATGTAATGGAACAGCTGAAAATTACGGCAGCTCCATTTCATCATAATTAGCTTCAGCTAATCTTTATAATCCGCCTGATAAGACTTTTAATAAGAAAGGTATATAGCCAACCATCCCCATAATCATCAGCAGCGTGATAACAAACAACAAACCATTGGTTGCATACTTAACATTGTTACTACCTTTTTCCTTCGCGTAAAAATACAATTGCAACGTTAGTAGCGATAAAACATAACAGCCAAATGTCCACATGGCCTTCAATAATGTTAAATATGAGTATATAACTGACCTAATGCGTCCAAATGGGCCTATTCGAACGTATTTTTTATATTAATTTAATTGAAATCGAATTCTGAAGATTGTTGATGTAATGACCTAATCTTTTTAAATCCCTATGTATTAATAGATATAAAATTATTGGCTGACTATCTTTTGCATGCATGACCAATTTTTAAGTAACCTTCTAGGTGCGAAAGATTATGTCTACTGTTATATATTGCTAAGAGCACAACAATTCAGCTTACTCCCTCATCTACTATCATTATCTTTCGGCTGGCCGACGATTGCTGTAGACACGCATATCGACCGCGTATCAAACCGCACTAAATTTGCCATGGGCAAAAACGTGGTTGAAGTCGAAAAAAAGCTTGAGAAAGTTGTACCTGCTGAGTTTAAGGTCGATGTACATCACTGGCTTATTTTACATGGTCGTTATGTCTGTACCGCACGAAAACCTAAATGTGGCTCTTGCCTCATTGAAGATTTGTGTGAGTTTAAAGAGAAAACAGAGTAGCCATAGAGCTGTTTTGAGTAAACAACGGACATTGCGCATCCAAGGCTTCAACTCAGCCTTGGATTACGAAAATTCATTATCACAATTGAATAAAAGCTATTCTCAAGATTAATCATTGATACACTATCAATCTATCAATCTATCAATCTATCAATCTATCAATAAATATTACCTTTTTATTCTCCCGCAAATATTACCTAGCCATCAATAACTTCATGAAGACTAAAACATAGTATTATATTAACTAACCTAAGCTCTGCATAAGCGAATTTGCCCAATAAGGCTATTTTTCTCACTCTCGGCGTTGCTTTCATTTGTAATAGCCCGCTATGACTGCATAAAAGCGCCTTGATATTGAACAAAATATCATCATTGGATTGTACGTAAGTTTGTTTACAAAACATCTTCTATTCCAAAACCCTTATCCAAACCAGAGGTTAACTAACCTAAATTCTGGATAATAAATCAAAATTCAACTCACTTATTCAAAAAAGACGGCAATGTAAATTCAATTTCCTTGTCACTTATAGGTTTGTCATCCAAAAACATTTTGATCGTTTCAGTTACTTTCGGTGACACCATAAACAAGTTGTGCCCTGCATTTTTCACAGTCACTTTAGTTAAGTTACTTAAACCTGCTGTTGCTTCATATTGAGACTGCACATACGTTCTGCCATCTAGTGTGCCGGATAACAATAACGTAGGTACATCTGAAACAGGCTTAGAACGAAAGTCATCACCTAAGTCTAAATTTGGAATAGCTTTGTTTAAATGCGGCATGGGAAAGTTTAGCATTTTACCTACCAAAGAGGCTGGCGCTTGTTGCTCAATTAAGATCTGCCGTTGGCTTGAGATACCTGATGCGATATCCATCCCAAACGACATGATGTCTAAACTGATGTTAGGCTCCATCAACCCTGCGCGCTTAATAACACTAGGAAGCATTACAGTAATGTCATTATCAATATCTGAATATAACTGCAGTAGCATTGAGACATAACGATGTGGGTCTGAAATCATTGCAGCCGCTATGCCTTGCATATGGCTTTTTTGAAATAAGAACTCTACTGACTTACCACCTTTTTGGGATATAGTCACTGAAATGGGGTTAATTGCTATTTTTTTATGTACCCGCTTTATTAAGCCAACAACGTCAGGGTATACCGCTTTGGCTTTAGGTTGTTGATTAATAGCTTGTTGCAAACGGTTAAAATACGCATCAGTTCTGGCAGGTAACTTCACTGTTTGATCAAGCCCTTCCGCACTAGCAAGTATCATTTTATCGATATGGGTTTCCATCACCTTTAAGCTAGCAAGAGCTAGATGAGTACCATACGAGATACCCCATAAAGTAAGTTTTTCGACCTTGAGGTGCTTCCTCAAATCATTTAAATCGTGAGCACTTTGCACAGTAGTATAACCAAGTACATCGGCACCCTTTTCGCCCCAAAAACTAAAACACTCTTTAGCCGCTGCGCGATAAACCTTGCTAATTTTTGATACAGATAAACGCTCGTTTAAAGGTAAAGCTTGTGTCGATTCACATTTAGGGACAATCCGTGATTTTCCTGTACCACGTTGGTCCAAAGCGATCACATCACCAAATTCTCTTAATGCCATAAACAGAGGGAATCGAAAATTTGGATATTGTGCAGTTGAAATACCTGAGCCTCCTGGTCCCCCCGATAAATAAACTATAGGAGCACCTTTTTTATTGCCAGTGGCAGGAAAGCGAACATATGTAAGTGGAATAGATCGGCTATTTTTATTATTACGGTTTTCCATTACCTGTATAGAGCCTTCGTACGCTAACACTGACTGCTCACCACTTTTGAATTGGATTTCTCTCTCATTGCCAAACGTCTTAGCCGCAATACTGTTAAATGTCACTAATGGCGCTATTAAGAACAACAAACCAACGGTAAATTTTTTAATATTCATGACTTCATCCTACATGTTTCAATGTCGTCACTTTTACCTAAACAGTAAAAAAATTCACCCATAACTATTTGAAAGGCATGTTATTTACCGTTGATTTTCGTTGAGTGGTATAAACTAATCGGTAAAAGGTAGTGTAAGATAACGGAGTTTTTAATATAGTATTTACCATGAAGTTACGTATTCTCATATCTCAACTGTGTTTCATTCTGTTTCTGTATTCTGGATTCGGTTTCTCACAGTCTTTAGTGTCTATAAACTTAGATTCAGTCATTATCTGCCCGATAGTGACTTCTTCAGATGTAATGCCAAATTTTAATGAGCCTGAATGTAAAACAAAACACGCTCGGCAAATAGATCCTCAAAACACTGCATTGTGGGTAAAAGCAACCATCAATGTTCCTAATCACATGGAAAAAGACACGCAACCTAAGAGTGTTTATATTTCAGGGAAAGCATCGAGTAAAGTTTATTTTAATGGTCATTACCTTGGTAGTAATGGTTCGCCTAATGTGATTCCCAATTTAGAACAAGTGGGAAAAATAGACGCGATGTTTTATGTCCCCGCTAAGTTAGTAAAACCTAATACCAACGAACTTATTGTAAAAATGTCATCTCATCATGGCTTTTTAACTTTAAGCGCCCCGTTAAATTTTATTGGTTTTGGCATCTATTCTGATCCGACTTATTTTATTCACCGAAATTTAAGTGTATCGATAGTACCACTCGGCGCTTTGTTATTAGGTGCCGTTTACTTTTTTGTCGCTAGCTTCAGCCCTAGAAAGCGGGCAAATAATTTGTTATTTTTATTGATGACCTCATTTGCATCATTACAGCTATTTGCTGAAATTTCTCGCGCATTATTTTCTTACCCATACCCGCTTCAAGATGTCAGACTACTGCTCATCGTTTCACTCTCGTTCTTATTTGGGGTCTGTTTATTAAGCTTTGTTATTTTAAAGCTCGAAAAGAAAAAAACATATTGGTGGATTCTATCAGGTGCCAGTTTAAGTTTAACCACTGTATGGTTATCCCCCGGATTTGATCCAAAAACTGCTTTGGCGATACTGGTACCAAGTTTAATATGTGCATCACTGTTAACTATTCAAGCCTTAACAACTAAATCAAAAGAGTGGGTAACTTATGCAATTGTGTTTGTCTTTTCCTCACTCACCATTATATTAACGCTCACGACCTTTCATGATGTGCTTTTTTATTACATCATTTCCACAGTGCTAATTTTTTTATTTATTCTTCAAGCCAAAAAACTCAATAAAGAACAAAAAGATAAAGAAGCAGAACAAGCCTTGGTTACCAAACTGCAATTCAAACTTGAACAAAACCAACAACAAACTAAACCTAACGTAATTAAAATTAACAGTGCGGGAAAATTAGAGCTTATCACCAGTGATAAAGTGGTGTTTTGCAAAGCCGCGGGGGATTACGTAGAAATTAACCTTAAAGATCATACACAACGTTTATTCACCGGCAGTTTAAAAGAGTTAGAAGCGACACTTCCTAATACTTTTTTGCGAGTGCATCGCTCATATTTAGTGAATGTAGATTGTATTCGCAGTCTAAATACAAAAAGTTCACAACAAACTGAAAAATCGAGTGCTGGCTTTTTACAACTTCACGATGTAATGGAAGTGCCTGTCAGTCGAAGAATTATGCCTACAGTTCGAAACTACATTAAGCAAAGTTAAGTATCGGAGCCCCAATCTGAGTATAAACACATATAGATCAGACCACTTTAGAGTTTAAGCGAACCCTGTAATCTGTACTCCTATGCCTAACCTATCGGCTTAATTGGTTACCCAAAAAAATACTGGGATAATGCCAGTTAATTATTCACTAATAGCAAAAAACAGCCCAACAGATAGATATAAAGCCAAATATCTAACCCTCCTTTCGTCAGTCTATCATAGCAGTAGCCCCCATATCGACCATGTATGTTCATGGCCTTCAATCTGGTTGGGGATTATGGGTGCTTTAAACGATGTAATTCACTCATAAGCGCTGCACATGTCAAAAGATTGCCCGTAAACCTATTTTTGGTTCTTGTCCTATTGAAGAATTAAAAATAAGACGAAATAATGTTTGACCGCATTGACTCTAAAGCGGTCGCTGAATCTTAGATGAAACCCAGGTCACATGCTCTTTTTTAACCTTAGTGGGCTCAGCATATAAAATAACTTACTTTGCGGCTGAATGGTTTGGATCACTAAACACAATGATACTAAAGAAATACCTCCCCACCCAATGACCTTAAGCTTTTCGCCAATGATCAAAACAGCGAAAACAGTTGCAACTAAAGGTTCAATAAGGGTTATGAGTGTCGCTTTACTTGCATCTACAAAACCCAAGCCAAATCCAAATAACAAGTACCCTAAAAACATTGGGATCACGGCAGTATACAAAGATACCAACACATTCGTTGGGCTTGAAAATAAGTTACCTCCTGTAAACCATAACGACGGAAGCAACAATAAAGCAGCACACCCGAACAGCCCAGACATGGATGATTGAGAATGAACGCCACTTTCAATTAAGCGCTTCGCAGCCCATGAATAACCGGCATAACTCAATCCGGCAATACCCCCCAAAAAAACCCCCATGATCTGTTGATACATGTTGTAAGCAGTACCACTGCTTTGCTCTTTGCCAAACGTCAAAAAAGCAATCCCTATCGCACCAATGACAAAGCTCACGCCCCATTGCAGTGATATCTTTTTATGACTTATTAGACGTTCAAGGATTGCGGTAAAAAACGGCGCCATAGCAATAGATATGACCGTGCCAATAACAACACCAGATAACTGCATTGAGGAATAAAATGATAACGGATAAGTAACCACAGAACTAACCCCTAAAAATAATACTTTAGGCCGTTTAAACATGCGTTTATAATCAATAACTAATTTTTTCCATGCCATAATGACAA
>NZ_JAGJEF010000128.1:0-6822 GCF_018100875.1 Pseudoalteromonas sp. MMG012 | reverse complement strand
GCAACAGGATTATGTTGAGAAAGCGCTCCGCTAAAATGTCGAATAGCGGGGCGCTTTTGGTTTTAATATCTGCGAAAATAGCGAAGCGCAGATATTATCAGAGCGTCTTTGACGTGACTGGCCCGTAACATAGACCAAATTATGGGATATGAAAACCGTTACTTAAATCAAGTATTGAACTTTATCCTTAGCTTTGTTATCTTATCTTGAAATTCGTTACACAAATCAAATTACTATGGATATTATTACTCGAAAATTATCAGAAGAGCTCTTTGTCTTCAGTACAAAGTGCGGTCACAGAGCAACTTACAATGTTGTTTTTAATGAAGTTTCTATAACTAACTCTCTTACTTATTCATCTAAACTTGTTTATACAGAAAGTTCCGCCCGTGAGTATTTTAGAAATTATCTTTTGTCTTTGGCCAGTAGCGAAGAGCAGGATATAAAATTTCACGGTGGAAAGCGTAAGGGCTCAGGTCGCAAGAAATCAGATGACCCTAAATCAGTAATGAGAATTACCGAGAGCGAAAAACTTATAATTGAATATCTACGTAAAAACCCAGCTAAGAGAGATTCGATTTTGTTAGATTTGTTTTAGTACGTAATAATTATTACGTACTAAAGCTTAGCTGTTGCTACGTTCTTGACGTTTGACTTGGCGACAGCCGATAGCGAAGCGGAAACCAAAAGGTGTCAAAGACATTGATAATGTTTTGGCTGCACATTGTTAGTTAGTAAAAGCGAAATTAAATCGCCCCCCTGATAAACCAACCCATCTTTGAATTTACTGATTAGTTTCGATTTTGGTACATGTTCAGAGTCCACATACTTTAATAGTGGACTCTACTGTCATTTTGACCGATTCTATTTTCCGTATTTTTTATAATCTTCTTCTGTTATTTCTTCTAAACCTTTGTTTATTAATATCTTTAACACTTCTGTGTCTTTAAATGATCTCTGCGTTGCTACTACTGCCTTAACATGTTCTTTTTCGACTTTTCTCCAAGTCGCATCATCTATGTGTTTTGTTGGCATATCTGTACCGTTATCTATCAATTTATCAATAATTATAAACTGATAAACTTATAAATGTTGACAATTAGATTCTTAGAAACTAAGATTCGACTCATAAAATAAATTCTTAGAAACTTAGAAAAGGTCAGTCTTGACCGATTTTAATCCTTTGTTTCCATTAGAATCACAGCATTGCTTTAAACGGAATATTTGAATAGTGATTGATATGCTTAGAATCAAAATACCTTTTAACGAGTCTATCGTTAGCGTTTCCCCAGATGGCGGAAGCGGGTTGATTGATTTACGAGAATGTCAAAAGCGTGGATGCAAAATGGAAGCAGGGGACGTTACTTTTACAAGTAATGACTATCGCTTAGATTCTGAAAATATATGTTTAGCTGAGGTTTCTGCTCTTCGCCATCCCTTTGAGTCACTCCCTTCCAGTTGGGCTAGTTTGGCTTTTAAGGTTAGGGCAGGTGGTAGCAATTATTATCCGCATATTGAACTTAAAGCCAGCCCTGCAAAATTGCTTACTGGTCATAATGTTTTTGGTACTTGTGATGTTATGACATGTATTGATTCTCTTATATCTGCTTTTTGTTATGCACTTCCTGATATGACAGATATTTTAGATTTTCATTTGTCCGAGCTTGCACAAATTGACTGTACATTTACAGCGCATCTACAGAATGAAACAGATAGTAGAAATGTTATTCACGCTTTGCGAAATATATCAAATGGACAGACTCGTGGTAGTAAATCAACTTTCGATACAACTGCGTACTTCGGAAAAGGAAGCAGACATAAGCGTTTAAAAGCTTATTTAAAGCAATTTGAGCTACAAGACCAACTTACTAAAACTCAATCTAAATACGATAAAACGAAAGACCAAGTATATAAAAACCAACTCGATTCAATGCAGTCACCTGATGTTATTAAATTTTCTGAAAATGCTTTGAGGTTAGAAGCTAGCGTCATGCCGCGCATGTTACATCGTTTAGCTATTCCAACAAATTTATGGGCTTTTGAAGAATACAGCAGTAATTTTAAAGGGTGTTTAATTCGTGAGTTATGGCATCGCTCTTGGTCAGATATTTTTAAGACATTTGAGGGCCACACGATGAAAACTTATTCTGATTCAGAGATACACAACGAGCTAAGAAAGCATTTCAAAACAGAGACAAAATCAGGTTTTAGCTATTCAAAAGCTGATCGCCTTTTTCGTTTTTTTAGAATGATGAAGCACGAAGGGTGGGACGAAGTAAAAGCAACAACGCCTGACAAAACTTTTTATAGAAATGTTAAAGAGCTAACTCAGGTTGTACCCAAAGCATATTTACAAAATTTACAAGCTACAGCATCTAATGTTGTACCCCTTATTCGTTTTATCAATGTCGATTTTTCAAAACAACATCCGTCAAATTGGGTTGAGCCTCAGCGCCTCTCTAAGCAGTTTGAAACGGGTTTACGCTTAGTATCTTAATAGGAAATTACAATGTTAAAAATATCAATCTTAGACACAAATAATTCTCACATGCCAACTCCGAGGACATTTAAGGGCAAAGACGGGAAGCCTGACCGCACTGTCTATGAACAAAAAGCTTTTGCACATTTGGGAGGTGTCTTCCCCGTTCAATTTACTTTGACTCATGATGACCACAAAGACGCGTATGAAATTGGTGATTATCAACTAGCTCCTGAGTCTTTCAAAATTGGTGCTTATGGCGACTTACAGATTGATAGATATAACTTAAAACTCAAAGCTATTAAGTCTTAGTTATGCAGTGTGTCTCTATTTCAGATAATGGGGCGCTTACAGCAATAGATAGTGCTGTATGTGATTACGTTCTTTTGACTCAAACAGAGCTTAATTCACTACAGTCAAATAATTTAGTAAGCGCTCTTAATGAGTTGTTTGCTTTTGATACTGCAACGTTTGCATTGATTAACTCATCAGCATTGGTTGCTTTTATAACAGCCCATTGTATCGGTCGAATTGTTCGCGTAATGGGTAAAACTTAAAAAAGGAAAGTCACATGAAATTTAAAGATATCTTAGCTAAAAAGCGTGCTCAATTGAGCGTATTAGCAACAACAGCGATGGCGTCTGCATCTGCATTTGCTGCCGACCACACTGCTGCAATTGATGCTGCGGTTACTGACGGCACAACAAATTACACGGCAATTATAACAGGCGTTATTACTGTCGCTGCAATCGGTTTTGCAATTGGTATGATTGTTTCAAAACTTCGCAACTAATGTTCACTTCAATTTTTCTTGCGTCATTTTTGGTCTGGTGTTTTGTCGAAGGGTTCTCAAGTGGCGTAAGAACAAGTTAAGGCGGGTAAAACCGCCATTTTTTTGAGGCGCTTACATGCGATTACTAATATTTTTATTGGCGCTTAGTAGCGTCTTTTTTGTTTCTAATATCTATGCAGTTGAGTATATAGATTCTGATTATGCTCCAGCTCAGCCCGAAAGCGCTGAAAAACATTATTGTATGAATAACGGTTCGTTCGTTGGGAATATCGATGCAGGGGGTTGTCAAGCTCTTGGTAAAGATGAAAAAAGGGGGCAAGACGGTTGGTATGGCTGGACAGCTTTTGACAAAGGTCATGGAAAAACGTCTTGGAAAGCGCTTTGTGACTGTGGTTATGATAATCAAACAATTTCTTATGTGACATATCACTATCATTTTTCTGAAGAAGCCACTACTGGTAACTATGAATGCCCTACAGATTCAAGCCCTAATCATCATATTGGACCTGTTTTCAAACCGAATGATGAAAATGACAAGGCAACTTGGTGCTTACCATCCGTTCCTAACCGCTGCCCAACCCCAAAAGATAGTGACCCTTATGTTTTTGGCACTGGCAACGGCAAAACAGAACATTGTTTTGATAATGAAGATGGTACTCAATGCAAAATCGAGACTGGGGATGATGGTGGGTATTATGTGCCGACAAAATATGGCTCGGCTGAACCTTCGATGTGTGCAAGACCTCCAAACAAAGAAGTTGATAAAACAACGCCCCCACCTGACAAAGGCCAACCAAATCAAACTGACGGGGGGGAAACACAAGACCAGCTTAGCGCATCAAATAAGATAAATAAAAATCTTGATGCACTTAATAAAAATCAAATTGATGCAAGTAATTCTAACGATTCGAGACTTGATAGACTTGCAGAAGAATCGCAAATCGGTAACGAAGTTCTCGCAGAAATTCGCTTCAATACATCACTTACGCAATCACAATTAAATCAGACTAATACATTACTTCAAAGTGCTGTTGATAAACTTGGCGGCGGTAATGGTAATGGTAATGGTAATGGAGATGGTAATGGAGATGGAGATGGAGATGGGGAAGAAGAACCGCCCTTTAATTTTGATGCTGGACGTAAAAATGACGAAGGCTTAAATGCGATTTTTACTACTCAGCAATTACAAGATGTTACTGACGAAGTTGAAGATAAAAAGCAAGAATTGAAAGATTATTTAGATGAAATAAAAGCTGAATCATCTTCGCTATTTGAGATTTCGCCGTCACTTTCTGCAACATATGAAGAACGAACTGTAGAAATTAAGGGTGTCAATGTTGATATGGGCCTGTCTCGGTTGTCTGACTTTTTTAGAATTATTTCTGCTGCTGTTTTGCTTCTATCTTCGTTAACTGCACTTTATATATTGTTGGGGCCATAACATGAAATATGTAACGTTAATCATTTTTGTGCTTTTCCTCCCGTTCTTTGCTTTTGCTGATACTTATACGGGTGTTGCTGGGGCCGCGCAGGCGATGGGGGACTTTTTCACGGATATCTGGTCATTTCTTGATGACGATGTTCCGAGTTTTTTCGAACGTGCGCTTGCTTTTTTTATCGAAAAATTAACTCTTTTACGAATAGCTGCGCAGCTTGAAGCGATAAAGCTTTCTTGGTCTGTTGCTAAAGTTGTGATGGAAAATTATCAAATTGCTTCGAAAGTGTTATCTGCTGCAAATTCTCTACCGCGAGATGTGAAGGCGGCGCTTCTTGATATGCGTTTTTTCGATGGTCTTAATATTATCACTCAGGCTTTTCTCGCTCGTTACGTAATGAGGTTCTTATAACATGGCATCATCAATTTTTCATGGCGCTCCTGGTTCTTTCAAATCAGCTAGCGCTGTTTGGTTTGAAGTCTTACCAGCGCTCAGAAAAGGGCGCTTAGTTGTAACGAATATTGAGGGTATTTTACCGCTTGATGAAATACAAACTGAACTACAAGAGGTTTTCCCAGACACCGCCCAGCTTTGGCGTCTTTCTTCACAAAATGCGGTCGGACAAACGCTTTGGCGAAATTGGTATCACTGGATGCCCACTGGCGCGCTTGTTTTAATTGACGAAGTGCAAGACATTTATCCGACCGAAGCCACTTTTAAACCTGATTCTTGCGATTACAAACATATTGATAACTATAAAGATTTGATACCCGAACATTGGTATCAATATCATTTTGAACAACTCGAAAAATTTAAACCTGAGCATTTAACGAGTGGTGACACTGATGACTTGGGAAAGGAGCTATTTAATGAGTACGGGCATATTATTTATCCAAAAACGCTTAAAGAATGTTACATGCGTCATCGAAAATATAACTGGGATATTATTGTCTGTACACCTGATATCACGTCTGTTCACAAGTACATTCGCAACGTTAGTCAATACGCTTACGCCCATAAGTATTTTGATGGCCTCGCGGCAATTCCTTACTATAATCGACGCCCGAGAATCTTTGAACACAACCCAAAGCTTGACGGAAAAACACCAAATAAATCGAGTACAATTGTCTGGAAGAAAATCCCAGTCGAAGTGCATAAATGCTACAAATCGACAGCGACCGGAGGTGTTACAAAAGGACAGGGTAAAAATTTCTTATACAGTCCTGTTTTTGCCTTTCCGATTACTGCAATCATTGTTTGCGTACTGTATTGGATATGGTATTTCACCAGCCATGAAAGCGCTGTGGAGAGTGTTGAAAAAGCCGTTGAAGTTCGTTCTGGTGATACTCAAAAAAATAGCAATTCTAATCGTGTTGATGATAATTTTCAGACTGCTAATTCTAAACCTGGTTTTGTAGGTTTGCCTTATGACGCTAGTGACATTTTTGTCACTGGCATTCATGAAGTTGTAAGAACGGATAGAACACATCGCGAATTTGTTTTTAGATTCATCACTGAAAAATATGGTGATTTTAGTGTTAATTCTTATGAGTTGGCGAGTATGGGCTTTAGCATTCAATACTTTAATTCTTGCAATGTCGTTATAAATCAACTCCAAACAAAGTTTACATATCGCGCGCTTTGCGCTCCAAATTCTTACATACAAAACAAAAACAAAACCGATTCAGATGATGATGCTTTTCTTTGATTGTTGCATATGTCACTGGTGACATTTTTAAGGATAATTTAATGACTAGAAATCAGAAATATGAAGCTAAGCAAAAAGAAAAAGGCTTAGTAAAACGTACTGTTTGGATACCGAGCCGCTGTGAATGTGAAGTTAAACAGATGATTGAATTTCTTGCTGAACATCCAGAGCATATACCAGCGCTTGCGCGAAATATAAGAACCGGACATCTAAAGAAAGCTGTAGATTAATATTCATTATTGATTTTATGATGCTGAGCCAAGCGAAGCCTGAGCGTAGCGCAGCATCATAAATCATCATATCTAAAATGACCGATACTATCAAATATCGGTCATAAGCCATTGATTTATAAGTGCT
This sequence comes from Pseudoalteromonas sp. MMG012, assembly GCF_018100875.1. Taxonomy (NCBI): domain Bacteria; kingdom Pseudomonadati; phylum Pseudomonadota; class Gammaproteobacteria; order Alteromonadales; family Pseudoalteromonadaceae; genus Pseudoalteromonas; species Pseudoalteromonas sp. MMG012. The sequence continues at coordinate 49 of NZ_JAGJEF010000128.1, read as the reverse complement.
AAAAAATAAATATCGATTTATTTGTCTTATATTTTCATAGCCCATAATT
>NZ_JAGJEF010000127.1:0-7047 GCF_018100875.1 Pseudoalteromonas sp. MMG012 | reverse complement strand
ATTTTCACCCGTTTTGCCTCTCCAGTAACTAATATGGTTTTATTAATAAAGTAGCTTTCAGGGTGAGCACCAAATTTTGCAATAAAGTCATGTATGACTTTTGGGTGAAGTGACACAGAGATATTTCTTCTGTCTCGATAATCTAATTCAGTATTTAAATAAGTCGTGCGATGTTGCGTTCCCGATGCTTTTATAGGGAGCTGAAATGTCCCTTTTAGCCCATCTGGTGTGTTTCCTTCACTCAAAGCTATAATGTCCATCACATTGGTAAAGTACACATTTTTAGAAACATTAGGCGTGCTGCATGCACTGAGAAAAAAAACAGCGATAAATAGTAAATACTTCAATTGTATAATTTCCTTATTAGTATATTTAATGAGCACAACAAAGCCCATTCTCACATTGATTTTTAACACCCCAATATTAATTCATTTATGATTTATAATCAAAAAGTTAGATTAAAAAGCAGCGTTCATAAAAAATAAAGGCACATTTATGTGCCCTTATTTACTTATTTTGTGACACGGCATAACTCTACACTGGGTGCGCCCTTAAACGGGCCGAGAAGCTAATCATTTTTTCCGTCAATAGGTAATTTACCGGCACCAAAATTAAGGTAATGAGTGTGGCGAAAATAATGCCGAACCCAAGAGATACCGCCATGGGTATTAAAAACTGAGCTTGTGTTTGCTGCTCGAATAATAGCGGCATCAAACCACAAAAAGTGGTGATACTGGTCAACATAACAGGTCTAAACCGAGCGGCGCCCGCATTCAGTACTGCAGTCATTGTATCAAGCCCTCGCTGACGTTGCTTATTGATGTAATCCACCAATACCAATGAATCATTCACGACAACGCCTATCAGTGCCAACATACCTAATAAACTCATTATCGTTAGCTCCATTCCCATGATCCAATGACCTACCACCGCGCCTATCATGCCGAAAGGGATGACACTCATTACAATAAGAGGCTGCAAGTAAGATTTAAATGGGATAGCCAACAGCGTATAAATTACAAAAAATACAAACAGTAACGCCCAGCCTAATGAGCTAAACGACTCGCGCTGCTCTTTTGCTTCGCCTTCTAATGAATGACTGACACCAGGGTACTGGATCACCAATTGATCTAAGTACACTTTCAGTTCCTCTTGCAGCACGGTCATATTGGTATTTTCTTTTTCAATGTCTGCCGTCACGTTCACGGTTCTATATCTGTCGATTCTATAAATGCTCGAAGGGCTTTGCCCCGGCGTTAGCTTGGCGATATGGCTAAGCGGAACAGTTTGTCCATTTGGTGTATTAATGAGAATATCATTGAGGGTGGTTAAGTTACTGCGCTCAGTTAAGGGTAACCTCACCATCACGCGCACATCATCTCGACCACGCTGAATTCGCTGTACCTGTGCACCAAAAAATGCACTGCGGATCTGGCGTGACACATCTGTGCGAGTTAACCCAAGCGCTTTCCCCTGCTCAGTCAAATCGATTTGTAACTCTTCTTTGCCATCGCTCAAGCTGTCAACAATATCGAACACTGTGGGATAAGTATTGAGATTTTCCTTCACTTTATTTGCCACTTCTTTCAACACAGTTAAAGAAGTCCCCGTTAACTGAACGTCAATTGGATCACTTGAACGACCAATCTCAGCTCTAAACGTCAAGCTTTCTGCCCCTGGGATTTGACCGATGAGCTGCCGCCATTCGCTGACTAATGCGCGTGAGCCAATATTCAATGCACGTGTCTCTGGTGGTGTGATCTCAAAACGTACTCTACCCACATTACCAGCGCCGCCGCGTCCCCCTGTGGTTGCCAAAATATGCGTTATTACACTCTCCCCGGTCTCAGGATCTCTATATTTATCTTTTAATATCTGCGCCTTATCAGACATTAAATCGATATATTTTGCCGTTACTTCAAAGGGGGTTCCCGTTGGCAAAGTCAAATTTGCCCTGACGGTTTCACTGGGGATCCGCGGGAAAAATATAAACTTAGTCCAACCACTGCTGATCAGCGCAATAATAATGAAAAAGACCCCAATAAAGGCGCTTAATGTTACGCCTTTGTTGGAGACCGCGCGCTTTAAAAGCGGGTGGTAATACTTTAAGATTCCACGTTCAAACCCATCTGCAAAATTTTGTTGAAATTGACTAAAGCGACTTACTTTTCCCTTTTCTTTTCTTAACTTAAGATATTTAAGATGAGCAGGTAAAACAAACTTAGATTCAACCAAAGACATCAACAAGACGGGAATAACCACAACAGGAATTTGCGCAAACAAAGCACCTCTTGCTCCGTCAATAAAAGCCAACGGTAAAAATGCCGCCACGGTGGTTAAAATACCAAAAGTCACCGGAGTGGCCACCTCAGTCGTACCACGGATGGCGGCTTGCTCACCTGATTCAGCACTATTAAGGTGGGTATAAATATTTTCTCCGGTTACAATTGCATCGTCTACGACGATACCTAACACCAGAATAAATCCAAATAAACTCATTATATTCAGTGTGATACCAAAGAATGGCATCGCTAAGAAAGCCCCCATAAAAGACACCGGTATACCAATAAAAACCCAAAAAGCAATCGCAGGTCTCAAGAACAAGGTTAATAAGGCCAATACCAAAATCCCGCCTTGCATTGCATTAGAGGTCAAAGTTGAGATTCGATTTTTCACAATGGTAGAATCATCATCCCAATAGCTTAACTCATAGCCATAAGGCAAAGTATCTTGACGGCTTTCAATATAAGCCTTTATTTTATCCGCGACTTCAATGGCACTTTGCTGGCCAATTCTATATACCTCAATAAATGCAGCTTGTTTACCATTAAAGCGTGTTCTGACTGGTGTTTCTTCAAAATCATCTAAAATGGTAGCAATATCATCTAAACGGATCACAGAACCGTCCGCATTGGTTTTAATGGCTATTTGGGCAAATTCATCTTTACGATACGCTTGTCCTTTTGAGCGTAATAAAATATCGCCTCCTGATGATTTTAAATTCCCCGCAGATACATCTGCACTAGAACTCGCGATCAGGTTAGAAACCTGATCTATGGTTAAATTGTATTGGCGGAGTTTGTCTTGGCTGACTTCAATGGCAATTTCATAGTCTCTCACACCATCCAGTTCTATTTGTGTCACGCCATCAATACGCAACAAATCATCTCTGACTTGCTCAGCAAACTCACGAGTTTCTTCCTCGCTATAGTCTCCCGAAACCGTTACCGTAATAACGTCTCGCTTGCGTTGTGCCAACGAGATCACCGGCTTTTCTGCGTCTGCAGGAAAGGTATTTATCGCATCTACTCGACTTTTTATATCTGCCAACATGTCTCTGGCATCATAGCCGGTATCTACCTCTATTGTAACGGACGCGGAACCTTCAGCTGAGCGACTCGATATTTTTTTAATACCCTCTAAGTCTTGTACAGCTTCTTCAATTCGAATAGCAACGCCCTGTTCAACATCTTCAGGGGTGGCGCCACGAAGCGACATATTGATACTAATTCGATCCGTTTCAAATGAAGGAAACACCTCTAATGGTATTTGTGTTGAGACTGAGAACAACCCTCCGAGCAAAATTGAAATCATCAGCAAATTAGCCGCCACATGATTTCGTGTAAACCATGCAATCATAAGTCAGCTCCTGGAGCGTTGTTTCGTCGCTCTTGTCTATCACCCTTTGTTTTGCGCTTATCAGCAATATGAGGTTCACTGTTATCATTAATAACCACCACTTTGGTCCCTGAACTCACTTGGCCAAGCGGCGTTGTTACCAAACGCATGCCTGCGTCTAAACCCGATTTTACAATGGCGATTTCTTTATTTTGCCAAGCTAACTGAACGTCCTTTCTCATCAGTAAATTATCGTTATTTAACACATACACATAACTGCCCTGATAAATGGCATTATTGGGGATTATAATTATATTACAGAGGGTTTTTCCGGTGATTTGCGCATTAACATACTGACCAATTTTAATCGCAAACCCAGCCATTTTGTCCACTGAATAGGGGTCTTCAATTTGAGCAACAACATACAATTGTTGAGATTGCTCACTGATAGCCCCTTCCGTTCTGATTATTTGCCCATGCCATTGCTGGGTGCCTACCAGATCTGAGGTCAAGGTCACTTGGGTTTGAAGCCCATTATGGGTGCCCTCTCTAGAGCGTTCTGGTAAATTAATAAACGCCAAATCACGGTTATTAATTGGTAGTCTTATTTCAACATAATCTATGGCGTAAATTTCAGCTATTTGGCCATTACTAGACACAACCTGACCTAAGTCGACTTTTTTCGATAATACTCTGCCTGAGAATGGCGCTACAACAGATGTACGCTCCAAAGCCAACTGCGCTTTTTCCAATTTAGCCTGTGCCGACAGTACATTAGCGTGTTGTGCTGCCAATTGTGGCTTACGTAAAACCAACTCACTGGCTTGACTACCATTACCTAAACGCAGCCAATCTTCCTTCGCTTGCTCACTGCGTGCCTGTTCTTCTAACAAAGCCTGCTCTGCACTTAGCAAAGTCGCCTGTGATATTTTTACTTCTGCTTGGTAATCTCTATCGTCAATACGCAGCAACACATCTCCTTTTTCAAAGAACCCACCATCTCTAAAATGATCGTTTATGTAACTCACTTCACCTGAGACTTGCGCAACCAACATACTCTGAGTTCTCGGTTTTACAACGCCATAACTGGCAATGTTCAAGGTAAACTCGCTAGATTGAAGTTGTTCAATTTCAACCAACATCTGCGCTTGAGGCTTGCTTTTTGAACGACTATTCTTTGGTGGGTTATTAACAATCAACATAATTGCGGCAACCGATATAACCAATACTGCGACTGGCAATAAAATGCGTTTTCTCTTATTCATTGACTGTGCCTTTTACCTGTCCTGATTGAAAATCGCCGCCAAGTGCTAAGTGTAGCTCTACGCGATTTTTAATGATTTGATTCTTAATTGAGATAAGTCCACTTTGCGCTTCAAATGAGCGTTTTTGAGCATCTAATACGGTTGTATACGACACTAAGCCTTTTTGATATTGCGCGAAAGATAATTGCTCAGCTAACTTGGCATTTTTTGCAGCAGCAGAGGTATTTTCGTATTGGCGTTGCAATGACTGTTCATTGGTGATGCCATTTTCTACCTGTTCAAAAGCGTGATGAAGTGCTTCTAGATAAGATAATTCTGTTACCTGTAATTCAATTCGCGCCTTTTCTTCATTGGCGGCCAATTTTCCCGCATTAAATAACGGCGCTGTAATACCAGATAATAACGACCACCCCACACTAGAAGACGACAATAAATCAGCCAAGTCATCACTACTCGTCCCGTATTTCGCGGTTAAATTAAAACTTGGAAAGCGCTGTTTATGAGCGTATGCAAGCGCAGCATCTTGCGCTAGCAGTTGATGCCAACTTGCACGCAACTCAGGTTTACGACGAATAAGCTCTGAAGGTAAACCCAATAGTAATGCCGAATCTATGACCGGCAACGTTGCTTCTACTTCAATAAGGCCTGCGGGATAATGCCCCAATAAACGCTCTAATTCGCGTTTTTTTTGCACACTTAACGCACTTTGACTGGCTAGCTTGGCTTTTTCATTACTCTGCTCATTACGTGTTAAATACACATCTAAAGCATTATTTAAGCCTTGTTTGTAACCACTCTCAATAATATCTAAGTTTTGCTTCGCCAACTCCGCTCTCTCTTGTAGCAACATGAGCTGACCTTGAGATTCAATGACCGAGAACCATGCTATAACAACTTTGGCGACTAAGTCATAGGTATGCTGAGATAAAGTTTCTTGCTGTGCTAACAACGACAAATTATCTCTGCGTTCGCCAGCAGAGAGTTTACCCCATACATCTAATTCATAACGCAGTGTTAAGTCTAATGCGTGATTATTTCCAGTGGTACCTGACGACGCATTTTTCCGGCGGCTACTATCCAAAGACATATCGAGAGAGGGCCACAAAGCACTACCTGAGACAATAAGCTGCTGCTTTGCTGATTCGACCGCCAGCTGTTGCTGCTTGAGTACGCGATTATTTTCTATGGCGATGTCAACTAACTGATGCAAGTGTGATGTTGAGAACTGTTCCAGCCAGTTTAAATCAACTGGTTGTAAAGTTTGTGGGTACTGCCATGCACTCGGAATTACCAAATTTTGCTGATAATCGGGAGAAATATCAAACGTACTCGTACACCCAGTTAACACTATTGCTACCGCGACACTGACTGCGGTTATTTTTAGCATTATAATTCTTTCCTGTTAGGTTATAAGACACTAATTAGTTATTTCTAGTGTAATTTGCTTAATCGTCAAGTCTCAACAAACTTTACAAAGACTTACATTCAATATTGCTCAACTTAGACTATTCCCTCGCAGTAAAAAGCATACGATTTGATCTGATTATTCTAAGTGCTCAGGGAAAAATACAAGCACCATTAGTGCCGTTTAGTTATGAATATGATATACAACAAAGGGAAACTGGCTGGTAAAAATAGCCATAAGAAACAATCGATATGATGCTATAAACATCACTTTCAAATAACTGACAGCAGAACAGCTGTAATAAACGACGTTATGTATAGTAAAAATACAGACTAAACACAGCACAAACTTGGGGCTAAAGTCACTGTACATTGGATAATATACGTACTTTAACCACAATCACGCTAACTCATGCTTAGTCACATAATATCTCATAGCCCCTATTTGATTTACGCGCTACAAGCTCTAATACAGGTTAACCTTCAGCTTTACTCACAATTATGGAAAACGCTTTGCCATCCATATTTATACTTGCTTCTTTGCCAAGCTCAACCTCTAAAGTCGGTGACATCTGTTTTCCATCTAGCTCTAACTCGCTGACTATACTAACCGTGGAGTCATCAATCGGTGTAACAGTTAGTGAAAAACGATACAATTCACTGACTGAAATTGACCCTGTTTCATTTGATGTTCTGCACAACTAAATCAGGACACTATTCTTAAGGAATTTTGTTCATACTCTACTGGCGACAGATCACT
>NZ_JAGJEF010000126.1:0-7232 GCF_018100875.1 Pseudoalteromonas sp. MMG012 | reverse complement strand
AATTCTGTAGCAGGCGCATGTGTTAAAATCCACTTTTAACACACTAATAATAAGGGATATAACCGGTTGTATTTATATCCCTTGCAGCTCATTTCACGTCGCATAGTGCTGAACGTTGCTGTGAAGTCTGTCAATGATCACGTATTAATTTCAACTGCCTCAATCACTATTGGGTCAAATGGTACATCATCATGCCCTGCAACCATGCCGGTTTTTACCTTTTCAATCGCGTGGACCACCTCAATACCCGCAGTTACTTTGCCAAAGGCGCAATACCCCCAGCCTTCATTGGTCGTCGCGAAGTGATCTAAAAACGCGTTGTCAGTAACATTAATAAAAAATTGCGCAGAAGCTGAATGTGGTGCATCAGTGCGTGCCATTGCGATGGTACCCAGTGTATTTTTCAACCCTTTATTCGCTTCATTAACGATGGTATCACGTGTCGGTTTTTCTTTCATTTTGGCGGTAAATCCACCGCCTTGTACCATAAAGCCTTTAATAACCCGATGGAAAATAGTGCCCTGATAAAAACCGTCTTGGCAATATTGTAAGAAGTTTTTTGCTGTAATTGGCGTGGTTTCAAAATCTAACGTAATTTCAATATCACCAAAGTTCGTTTTTAAGACAATCATGTTCTACTCATTCTAAATGTCGATGCCGCCAGTATACTGCAACCTTTAGCGGTATGAAAACATGTAGCCTTACTAGGTTACCGCTGCACCTCTTTACATATCGCCGATTAGAATTTTGATCGTATTTTCATTATAAATTTATCAATTTTTTGTTGAGACAATTGCTCGCTTTTATATAAAGACAACATTTGAAATTTACAATTACTCGCACATGCCCCCAATAAAGCCAATTTAAGCACTTTTTTCACCGGTGTTCTTAGAATAAATGTATCAACCCACCAGGGAGAGCCTAATGTGGTGACGACTTTCATTTCTTTTAAGTTAGTTAAACATTGTTTGATTGGCCCGAAATCTGATGCATGCTCATAGACATAACCTGGCGCCCAAACACGATCAAACCACCCCTTTAAAATAGCAGGAAATCCAAACCACCAAGTTGGAAAAATAAGCACCAATGACTGAGCCTCAGTAAGCTGTGCAATATCTGTAGTGAGTTGTTGTGTGTCAAATGTTGACTGATAATAACTTGCGCGTTCTTCTTTGCTCAATACCGGATCAAAGTGCTCTGCATACAAGTCTTTTACCGTGACTGTATAGCCCTTTGATTTTAAGTGACTGATTGTTTTGTCCGCTAAATGCTGGCATAAACTGTTATCTAAAGGGTGTGCTAATACCACTAAACACTTCACATTATACCCTTTTTTAATTGGCTAATTTATTAACTGATTACTCAAAACCCGTGACACAGAGTACATTACGTGTTTCTTATTTATTATCCTTAAACGGCCGAAAAAATTCAATACGTCTTAACAATCACTCATAGCATAGTTCTTAAGGAACGCAGACCCTGTGCCTTGCGATTTTAAGCCTGCAAATATCATTTTTTCAAAAAATTACTGCTTACAACTTACCGCCGATGACTCAAGAACGCAGTATACCTCACGGTTCCACCGTCAATGCTCAATGTAATCCAAAATATTAGCCACCCAAAGGTAACTGCACTTACGCTCTAACTGTCGAGATCGCACACCTAAACATATTCGCTGCACTGTCGCAGATAAAACGCGTGATAAGCGCTTTTAATATGCTCAGCCAAATCAGCGAGTCCGCAATATGTGGTCTTGTGTAATAAACCTGTTGTGCATGTGAGCTTTGTTTTAGCTGTATTTTTATTGACGTAACTATTTAGTCATCAACAGAGTTCAACTGCACATTTTCTTAAGGTGCAATCTATGAGTAGACATAGCTACTAAGCTTTGGGAACCTGACTCCCCTTTAAATAGCAACGCCCAACCCTTAGTCGCATTACTGTAATCCCGTGTAATACGCAAATTGTAATTTACCTACTACGGTAGTAGGCACGTAAACAGCTTATTAATTTTCAACTGTCGTTGTTTTACAGGTTGAAAATACAACGTAGCCCCCCCCCTTTCAATAAGGAGATTTGCAATGACTGATACTAAATTACACAGCAATAATGATGATATTTCCACCAACTTAACCTTTAACACACCCGCTTTTATACAAGATTTAAGCAATAGCCCTGTTCAACAAGCACAACTTAACGCTATTTGGAACACCTACTTATATGCATTTGTGGAGCAAGCAACGCCCAGTAGTGAGGCTTACTTTTATAACCCAGCGACAACCACAATTCCAAATGGCACCGCTTCTGCACCCGTAACTTGGAATGCCTTTCCCGGGCGTTTACAGCAATACTTTTCGGCTTCCACGCCTGTGAGTCCGTCTAACCCATACAATTTGTCGTTAACTCAACTACGAGAGTTAGCAGATACAGGAAGTTACACAAGCAACGGCCAGCCTCAAGCATTACAAGATATCCCCGCCGTTTTCTGTCCAGAAGCAGACTGGAGCGGTACATTAAACCCATTTTTGCCTTATGGTCCTAGAGGCTGGCAAGATGAGTATTGCGAATGGGCTGTTCAAAAAAATGGGGAGGGTAACATCACACGAGTAGACTTTGCCTGTGAAAACCCTGAATACTGGCATGCGCTTTGGTCAGTAAGTCCTGACACTGTTGCCAGGCTTTATCAAGACACACTTAACTTTGATGCCCCAGCAAGTTGCCAGATCACTGTGTCGGTTGATGACTTAACACTAAAAGATCAACACGGCCATATAGTAGTTGATCCTGTTAGTGGCCACCCGGTTTATAACCCTTTGAACAAGTGGAACAATAGTCCTATTTCAAACCGTCAAAGTGCCAATATGAATGGTGGGGTTATGCACTTAACAAGTACACCTAATACGCTGCAAACAGAAATAGGGTTGGCTGGCTTCTCAACACCACAATATGAGAGCGGCAACGAAAGTCAGCAACAACTCCTTTGTTGCGGTCAGTTCGGTCAAGCATATCGCCATAGCGATCCACATATCGGCCAAACGGTTAACCAGATAGTCGGTGGACAGTTCATTGAGAACGAATATTTTAAGGTTAATCTAGCCAATCCATTTGGCTTATATATTCAACAACCACAAAGTTTAGACTCATGGACATTTTCAAGCAGAGTAAAGAAAGGGGTTAATGTCCCTGCTGATGCAAAAGCGTCTGACATTTGGCAAATTATCAGGGGGAGTACACAAATCAACGACCCTATTACTAGCTCTGCATTTCCAGGTAATTTAATTTTGCATGCTATTTGCCAAATACCATCAGCATGGTTAGCTATGGACCCAACGCTGACGCTTGCGGATATTGAGATTAATGGCGCGCCAATTCAATGGGGGTCACAAATAACGGAACAAATAGACATCGGTTTATTTGCAAGGCCTTTAAGTGCGAGTACAATGCCACCTCAGGTTCCTTGCGCAGGTCCATCTGCCGCTGGTGCGCCACTGCAAGCAATGCAGCAACATGTGTGGGACGCTTATTATGCTGTAAATGAAACCAACCCCGCAGGCTCAGAGCTTTCATTAGCGAGCAACAGTGTTATCGTACCAGCTGTCGCAACGGCTGGCACTACTGTAAATATTGCACTCACAGTCAATAAACTTCCAGCGGGTGTTCAGCCAATCGTCAAAGTGTTAACTGGTTCAACTGATGGGAGTTATGATCCAACGACCACTGTCAGCGTAGTAGATAAAAATACGGTGGCCTACGCCGTCCCAGGCAACTCAGGTCCAGGTACATATACCTCGCTTTCACTTGCTGTTACCACTGAAGAGTCATCAGTGGCTGGCTTAAGAGCAATAGAAGTGAGTTATACAGGCGCGCCACCACAAACCATGGCGTCCTTGATACACGTGCAGCCAAAAATCAAGGAGCCAGGTAATGCATAACCGATATGTCAGGCCCGCAAGGGCCTTTATGCGCAGGCTGTGTATCTTACTCGCCATACTTGGTGTAAATGGACAAACGGCCATGGCTGATCCCGTTACTAATCCATGCACTGCTTTTGGTACAAACCAAGTTACGCTTACTCCACAGCTCCCGAATAATTTTAATTCTCGCAATCAAACTAACGCCGATTGTACTGCATGGCAGCAATTCATTTATGCAAACTGGCCAGCAGACCCTAATAACCCGGGTTATCCAAACGCCAGTTTAACAGCCAGTGCATTTGGTAACCCCACCCTCAGTGACTTAACTGTGTGGGAAAGCTATTTGCAATCAACAGAAGTTTTTAGCAGTACGAAAACCAATACCTTAGCAAAAAAGGTCAAGCAAAAACGCCCGTTGGTTTTGCATCGAGTGTCAAAAACAGGGGCCCTTGATTTAAGTTCAATAGGTCAAGCAACCGGCGAGTGGTTAACTGATCAACGTGGCAACCTCGTGTATTATGATATTCGTTTAAACCCCGACGAAGTGGACTATATTTACAATGCTAATCCAACTGGTAAAAACTTAACCTGGGCGGCCGGTCAAATCGCATGTGCGCAAGGGGCTGGCGGATTTCGTTTACCTTCGGGCTATAGCAATGATAAGACCTGTGAGGGCAAAGCTAAGATATTTGGCGGTAATGTTGGTGCGATGGAAATCAAAGCAGCTTGGATCAAATTACCCGAAGATGGTTCATTGAATTATCGCTACTTAACCACTCAGGCAGTGCTACTTACACCAGACGCAGACGAAAATACCATAAAGCAAGACAAACCTGTCACCGTCGGTCTTATTGGACTACATATTATTAGACATCTACCTGGCGCGCCCCAAATGCTTTGGACAACCTTCGAGCAGGTTGATAACACACCTGATGCCGGTAAACATACGGTTAATTTACCAAGTAACCCAAATCGCAAGCCACGCCCGTCTTATACTTTGTATAACCCTGAGTGTGATCCTAAGCAAGACATTTACTATCAGTGTAAGCCTAATTGGACGCCCAATATGGCCCCACAGATCCCATGTGACACCACCTCTGCGCGCAGTCCAGATAACTGTATACCTTATTCGGCGCCCTTGCAGGTCAATCGGGTTACTCCTGTTGAGTCAACGGCTAACAATGTCAATGCTTACGCTTGGAGCTTATTACCAGCTAATTCTGTGTTTAACTATTATCGCCTTATTGATGTGCAATGGCCTAATAACCCAAGTACGATTCAAGCTGGTGCAACACCCCCATTGACAACTGGAGACATCACCCCAAGCAATGGAACACGCATTGTTGCAAATACCACGTTGGAGACATTTGTGCAAAACAAAGACAGCTGTATGGATTGCCACAAATATGCCGCGACGGCTTCGCAAACTCAAACTGCTGTTGTTGATGCGTTCAACAAACTGAAGCTAGCTGGTAGTAAAGCGCCAAGAACCCTGTTGTCTACAGGCACCGCAAATAGTGTGTCCTATGCGTCATATTATTCATTTGTATTCTCATCAAGTACAACTCGGTAGTTTATGCGCCCTACTTTGTAAAAAGTGGGGCTTTGTTATTTAACCTCAGCTCTGGATAAGCAAATTTGCCCAATAAAGCTATTTTTCTATTCCAAAACCCTTATCCAAACCTGAGGTTACTTACTTTTAAGTCTTTTAATAAAAAAGTGAAGCATCCTTTACAGAGTTCAACATCACGTTTTCTTCGGATCAGAGCCATACAATCGCTAGTAGTACTTTTTATAAATTTACCCGATGAAATTTAACTAAATACGGTCTGTAAACTGCCAAAAGACATACATGATAAGCTGGCGAATTGGATGAATTAAAGCCTGCTAGGTAGGTGAGAGTTTCTTAAAAATGCTGGGGTAGGTCTTAAAATGCAAAAAAGCGCTATACAGCGCTTCTTCTAGTAAACATGGCGGAGAGGGAGGGATTCGAACCCTCGATAGGGGTTAGCCTATACACGAGTTCCAGTCGTGCGCCTTCAGCCACTCAGCCACCTCTCCGATACACCTAAGTGCGGGGCTAATACTATGAAAAGCCACGCACTTTAGCAAGCGCTTTTTGCTTTACCTGAACTAACTGCTCAACTTACAGTCAGTTTAACGCTTTAATGACGCTGAAAAGTCTAACATACGATCTAATGACCGTAATGCGCCTTCACGCAATGACATATCAACGAACACTTCTTTGCCTTCAGGGCTGATCAATGACTCTTCAATCGCCTTTAAGCCATTCATTGCCATCCACGGGCAATGGGCACAACTTTTACACGTTGCACCTTCACCTGCGGTTGGTGCCGCGAAAAACTCTTTATCAGGGCAAAGCTGTTGCATTTTATAAAAAATACCGCGGTCCGTCGCAACAATAAACTGTTTGTTGTCCATTGTTTGCGCGGCTTTGATCAACTGGCTTGTAGAGCCTACTGCATCAGCTAAGTCAACAATTTCTGCCGGCGATTCAGGGTGCACTAACACGGCGGCTTCAGGCTGTAAGGCTTTCATGTCTTTAAGTGCTTTTGTTTTAAACTCATCATGAACGATACAGGCACCATTCCACATGATCATGTCTGCACCGGTATTCTTCTGGATATAAGCGCCGAGGTGCTTATCTGGGCCCCATATGATCTTCTCGCCTTGCTCATCTAAGTGTTCAACAATTTCTAAAGCACATGACGATGTTACAATCCAATCAGCACGCGCTTTTACCGCTGTAGAGGTATTTGCATACACCACTACTTTACGATCCGGGTGTTGATCACAAAATGCCGAAAACTCATCAATTGGACAACCAACGTCTAACGAACACGTTGCCGCCAAGGTTGGCATCACCACCGTTTTGTTAGGGGTCAATATTTTTGCTGTTTCCCCCATGAAACGCACACCGGCAACCACAATCACATCAGCGTCATGTTTTGCACCAAAACGGGCCATCTCCAAAGAATCAGCAACACACCCACCGGTTTCTTCAGCTAAGGCTTGAATTTCAGGATCGGTATAATAGTGCGCCACGAGTACCGCATTCTTTTCTTTTAGTAAGGTTTTGATCCTCGCTTTATACTCATCTTGTTCTTGAGTAGTTAATGGCGCAGGTTTTGGAGGAAAGATATAATCCTCAGGCATGATTTGTTCAGCTAGACTCATTTTTCAACCACTATAGTCCACATTGCATAATTAGCGCGAATTATACGTAAATAGACGCAACAATCATAGTCAATGACGCTTTTGATATAGAAAAATTAAGAATATATGAAATTTTTTAGA
>NZ_JAGJEF010000125.1:0-7312 GCF_018100875.1 Pseudoalteromonas sp. MMG012 | reverse complement strand
AGGGGGAATACAGAATGGGGCAGACTGAACGTTTAGTGAGTCGTTATGCTTGATATGATCAAAAAAGGGCCAATTCATTGGCCCTAATATAGTTCTACCGCGTTACTCGTTAGTATTGACCGAGTAAAGTCAGGTTCGAAAATGCAGAGTAACCCCTTAGCATAATGTGGTAAGTACCACCTTGGCCTGAATTAAGGCTACAATTTTCAGTATTTCCGTTTGCATAAGGGCGACAATCGTAACTGCTTGTGGTCGGTTTAGAGCCTTTCCGAACATATAGATCGGCATCACCTGAACCGCTAGATGTGCTGACATTTAACGTGACGTTTGCAGGTACGTCGATGGTGTAAAAAATCTCTTGATTTTGACTACCAGAAATATTGTTGATTGGTGTGCCATTGTCAAGACAGTTACTACCACATCCACCTTGTGTATCAAATGAAGCAGTTAAAGAAGCATTTGCATATTGGCTATATCCGTTAAGTAAAATATACCAGTCGCCAGCTGAAGGGTCTGTAAAGCTACAGCTCTCGCTATTGCCGTTCTTATAAGGTCGACAATTGTAGCTTGTTAGGGTTGGCTCTTGGCCTACTTGTGTGTATAGATCAGCATCGCCTGTGCCACCCGCTAGATTAATAGATAAAGAGCTGCTTCCTTGAGGGACTGCTATTTTATAGAGCGTTTGGGAGCCATTGGCACCACTGGCAGAAACAGATTGTCCATTATTAAGTTCAATGACCACTGGCGGTGGAGGAGGTGGTGTAGAACCCGCTAATGTATACAGCAATTCATTTGGCGAGCCAGACTTGGCATCAGATACTTTATTTTTAGAGCTTCTTTGGCCCAGTAGGCTGTCAATTTGCGATGGCGTTAAACTCGGGTTTTGGTCTAAGTATAATGCAACAGCGCCAGCAACATGGGGTGATGCCATAGAGGTGCCACTGATTGTATTCGTTGCGGAGTTAGAGTTATACCATGCAGACTTAATGCTTGAACCTGGTGCGTAAATATCGAGGCAGTTACCGTAGTTTGAAAAACTAGAGCGGCTATCGCTGCTGGTTGTTGAACCGACCGTGATTGCGTTGGCAGCGCGAGCTGGGGAGTAATTACAAGCACTGCTATTGTCATTTCCGGCCGCAACAACAAAGCTGATACCTGCTGCTACGGCATTGTTAACTGCATCATCTGTTGCTTGAGATGCGCCGCCTCCTAGACTCATGTTGGCAACAGAAGGCCCTGATGCATTATTTTTAACCCAGTTGATACCTGCGATAACACCAGAGTTAGTTCCTGAGCCATTACATCCAAGAACTCGTACACCGACAACATTGACATTTTTTGCAACGCCGTAGCTACTGCCACCCACTGTGCCCGCGACATGCGTACCGTGGCCGTTACAGTCTGTTGCATTTGAGTCGTTATCAACAAAGTCATAACCATGACTTGCTCTATTGCCAAACTCGTTATGACTGATAAGGACACCAGTGTCAATTACATACGCAGTGACACCTGAGCCATCATAGTCGTAATGATAATTAGAGTTAAGCGGTAGATCAGTTTGGTCAACTCGGTCTAAACCCCAGATTGCGTTGCCTTGATCCGCTTTAGCTGAGACCAAAGGTGTGATGGATACAATTTGATCTTGCTCAACATATTTAACGCTCGGATCATTAAGTAAGGTATGAATTTGCTTAACTGATGCGTCAACCAAAACGCCATTTAGCGCAGTACCAAACTTTTTCTCAACCGTGACATTGTATTTGCTGTTAAGCATATTCACTTGTTGATCTATGTAGGTCGCAATGGCTTTTTCATCGAGATTGTTAATTATTTTTGGTGTATCGAATACAACGATATATTTGCCTTCAATTGCTTTCTTTGGGTCTATATCAACCATTTCAGCAGCGAAACACTGGCTAGATAAACCAGTGAGTACAGCAAGTGTAAGTGAACTTAATTTACGCATTGTGTTTCCTTTACATGTTGTTGTGGTTAAAAAACACACAAATTATTATCATTGTTCACAAATAAAACAAACATTTTTTTTACTTAGATGTAACTTTATGTGCGAGTTTTGTATTGTTTTGTTTACGGTTGTGGTGTTTTACAGTGAGTTCGGTGGGTGCATCACTGGGTTTTCATGTGTGGTACAGACGCAATAAATAGCAAATTAAAGGTTGAATATAATGCGTAACTTCCTTAATATTACTTAAAGTAATTACATATACTATTTAGTTATAACTGCTATATTCTATATAATTAGTTCTCAATATTGAGGTCAGTTCATGCGTAACCCTGAAGTACTAAAACAAATCTACTTAGATGCAAATGCGACTACACCGGTGCTTCCAAGTGCAGCGGCAGCGGCAATGAAGACGATGGAAACAATGTTTGGTAACCCAAGTAGTAGCCATGTTTGTGGTTTGCAGGCAAAAGAGATTATGGTTCAGTCAAGACGCAAAGCAGTTGAGGTGTTAGGTGCTGGAGCTGGTCAGGTTATTTTTACCAGTGGTGCGACAGAAGGTATTCAAACGGGTATTTTATCTGCTTTGTATGCAGCAAAATCTCAAATGAAAGTGGGTGAGCAATATTCTATTTTATATGGCGCAACCGAACACAAGGCTGTACCGGAGTCATTAAAACATTGGAACCGAATTTTAGAGATTGACGCTAAAATTGTGGCGATACCTGTTGATGAGCGAGGTACGCTTGATATGGCATTTATTGCTCGAGAAGTGCCTAATGCGTTAATGATTTGTACTATGGCAGTCAATAACGAAACGGGTGTATATCAAGATTTGCTGTTACTTGAAAAAACGATTCGTACCTCTAACCCTAATGTTTATTGGATGGTTGATTGTGTTCAAGCATTGGGGAAAACTAAAATGGACCTGGCGAATATCAGCATTGATTATGCACCATTTAGTGGTCATAAGCTTTACGGGCCTAAGGGGATCGGGTTTGTTTATATACGAGAAGGTGCGCCTTTTACCCCCTTTATAGCGGGGGGGGGTCAAGAGAGTGGATTGCGTTCAGGCACTGAAAACCTGCCAGGTTTAGCTGCATTAAGTGTTATTTTTGACGAAATATTGGGTCTTGGGGAAAAGCAATTTTCCCCTACCTCAGTGCTCGAACAGTTTCGTGCTCAGTTGGCTCTATCGCTTAAACATGCTTTCCCTACAGTGGTATTTAATCACAGTTTTGATAACAGCGTGCCAACTACGCTGAATTTTTCTATCCCAGGGTTCACTTCTAAAGAGATCATGGACTTGTTTGATGCGGCAAATATACGTGTAAGTTCCGGTTCCGCATGTAGCTCGAAAGTCACTCGTAGTTTTGTATTAGATGCTATGGGTTTAGCGCAGTGGCAAAGCGAATCGGCCATCCGTATGTCATTTGGTCCTGCAATGACACAGCACCAAATCGATGCGGCTTGTGAAAGAATTCAACATTGTGCCCAAGCGCTAGGCCACAGCTGTTTATTGCGTGCCGACGGCGCTATTGACGAACGTGAAGAGTTAGAAGGCTTATTGCAATTAAAAGTGGGTGGAAGTTGCACATGGCTATATGCTGATAAACGCACTCATAGCGCAGTAGTTATTGATCCCCTCCCAGAATTAAGCAACCGTTTACTGACTATTTTACAATGTCAAAAGTTGTCGCTCATAGCGGCGATTGATACCCATGGACACGCAGATCATGTATCAGGTCGCGTTGCTTTGGCGCAAACGCATTTAGCAGATCAAGAGTGTGATGAATTAGGGTGGCCATTAAACAGCGCGAGTAACACATTTGAGGGTCAGTCTTTTAACTATATTGAGTTTGGCGAACACTGTTTAGTGCATGTTGCTACGCCAGGGCATACAAGTGATAGTATCTCGTTATTGTTATGTGATAAAAGCGAATTCTTTAAAGGAAACTTGGTCCCACGCTTTACATTTTGTGGTGACTTAGTTTTGATGGGGAGTGTTGGTAGAACGAATTTTGAATCTAGCAACGCGTCGGCGATGTATGACAGTTTAAGGTCTTTAGCTAAGTTAACGGCTAAGCAAGGGCTATTATGTCCAAGTCATGATTATCATAATGAGTTTG
The DNA here is from genome assembly GCF_018100875.1 of Pseudoalteromonas sp. MMG012. Classification (NCBI taxonomy): domain Bacteria; kingdom Pseudomonadati; phylum Pseudomonadota; class Gammaproteobacteria; order Alteromonadales; family Pseudoalteromonadaceae; genus Pseudoalteromonas; species Pseudoalteromonas sp. MMG012. Next base: position 3,220 of record NZ_JAGJEF010000125.1, on the reverse strand, counting down.
TAACCACCTTTGATGCAGAGCTTAATCGCAATGCCCTGCTGCAAAGTGTGATTGACGCGCAAATTTCAGCTGATGAGTTTATTAGTGCAAAGACTGCGTTAGATAAGCACATTGATGATGAGCAGGGCAGTGAAATTATGTGTGGGGCGTTTATAGAGCCATGCTCTCGCGTTAAGGTGAGCGAGTACGATAGTGATTCTCTTGCAGTCAGAATGCAAAGTCACCACAATATTAAACTGATTGATATTCGTGAACCACATGAGTATGCATTAAGTCACGACCAATCATTTAATAATAACGTGCCATTGACGCGGTTAGCGAATTTTATTGCACAACAAAGTTACAAAAAGGGCGAGGAAATTATTTTGGTTTGCCGCAGTGGCAGCCGTTCACAGGTGGCGGCGAATGCATTGACTAGGTTGGGCTTTGAGCATGTAGGTCATTTAAAGGGTGGCTACGCGCTAAGTCATTAATGACTTCAATAAGGGTCGTTAAAGCCACTGTGGATGTGGCTTTAACTCTACAAACTGAGTGTATGACTATACTCAGTTTGTCATGTCATTCTCTATGCTATTTTCTGGTTTAGCCAGCAAGTCATTCCAATTTATAGGGCTTAATTCAAATACTTGATCTGATGAGGTATCGTGTGTGTTACAGACGTTATCTTGTCCGATTACCCGCACTGGTAATTGTTCACTATATGACCTCATGAGTAAGTCATACTGTTGTTGAAATACAGGGGACTTGAGATCTAATTCCCAAACTATGCTGGCACCCTTGGCCACACATTTTGCGAAAGTTGAATGGGTGCTATGGGCATTTAAACGAAAATAAATAATGTGATCATTATTTAACTTATCAGAGCGTATGCTCATTTCACTGACTGTGCCAGTTAAATCATTCGTCGCTGTGGCAGCAAAGGTTGTTAGTGTCATCAAAGATAGAAGTAATGCTTTAAGTTTCATTGTAATTCCTTGTTGATATTGTTATTTTTTATCCATATGGCGATAGTATACCTAATTTATACCTTAAAAAGAAACTGAGGCGTGATGTCTCGTATGGTATAGATGAACTCGGACGCCCTTACTTTCTCAGGTACTACTTCATCATTTACACCACGAAAGTAAGGGAGAATAAAGTCTATTCTCGCTGAGAAGCGATAGCGCGCGTTTCACATAATTTTCACGAAGGCTATGCCACCATTTTTCGCCAGCACTTAGCATTAATGCACAAGGACACATTACATTGGCCAATTCATTAAAAATCTTGATAGTTGAAGACCATAGCGATATTAGTCATAACATTGCCGATTATTTTCAGTTGCATGGTGCAGTGACTGACTTTGCCATTAATGGTGAACAAGCAATTGAGCTGGCACTTGGTGAATATTATGACTGTATCGTGTTAGATATTATGCTGCCAAAAAGTAATGGGTTAGAGGTCTGCTCTGCTATAAGGGCAAACGCGACGCGACATATACCGATCATTATGCTGACGGCCAGAGACACGCTCGAAGATAAGTTGATTGGCTTTAATATGGGCGCTGATGATTATTTAACAAAACCTTTTGCGTTAGAAGAGTTATGGGCGCGTTGTAACGCACTATCACAACGTCATTTATTAAATTGTACACATACATTACAAGTTGGCCCAGTGTCTTTAAATAAGCAAACTCAACAGGTTGTCCGTGATGGGCAAGCTATTATGTTGCAACCGATACCACTACAAATTTTGACAATTTTATTAGAAGCATACCCTCGGGCAGTGAGTCGCAGTGAGTTATGCGATAAAATTTGGGGGGATGAACATACTGATTCAGATGCGTTGCGATCGCATGTTTATCAATTACGCAAAGTACTAGATAGGCCATTTGATAAACCTGTAATAAAAACGCTCCATGGTGTTGGATTTGCGTTAGATAGTTTATAACGAAACTGATATGGGTGATTAAAGAATGAAAACGGATCAACTGAGAAACCGGGTAATAGGGTACTTCGTTTGTACTACCGTCGTAATTAGTATTTTGTATAGCATAACGAGTTTTCTATTTGCATATAATGTAGAGGACAACTTTTTCTATGCGCTATTGAAAGATGAACAGGTGGTAGTGGAAAAGCAGCTAGCTCAAGGGAACTTACCCGATCCGAAGCTTGAGTTTATTAGGTTTTACCCTAACGAGGATACGTTGCCCCGCACCGTCCGTCTATCTTGGTTAAATGACCCAACAAGTGTAGAAGTGTCTGATAGTAACGGGTTACATTATCACTTTATATCTTTGACCCCTGGGTTTTTGGTGGCTGAAGTCAGTGATCATTTGATTGTTAGAAAGTTCAGAGAAGGTATGTTGTATTTTTTATTCGTTATGTTGGCGATTGCAATATCAATTGCGGTTGTTATGGCGTTAGCATCATATAGTGTGGCTAAAAGGTTACTCAAGCCACTTGATAGCTTAATGGCAATTATTGAAACTGCGCCAGTTGAGAGGCTTCCTTCAGGATTTGCTCATAAGTTTAAAAATGATGAAATCGGTACTTTTGCAATGACATTGGAAGCTGCGTTGAAGAGAATTCGGTCATTTGTGACCCGTGAGCAAAACTTTACCAGAGACGTGTCGCATGAGTTACGCACACCAGTAACGATTAGCCAAGGTGCGATTACCTTGCTTAAGCAAACAAATTTAGATGAGCAGCAGTTAAAGTTGATGTATCGTATAGAAAATGCACAACATCAAATAGAGCAAAGTTTGCAAGCACTGCTTGCGTTGGCAAGAGAAGATCATGAAACCAACGGGACGAGTAAATTATTAAAGCTAGTAGAGCAAAGTATTTTACAACAATATCAATACTTGAAGAACCCAGAAATTGATATCGATGTGGTAATCAATAGAGAATGTGAAGTACCTATAGAGCCAATTAACTTGTTGATTTTACTGAATAATTTAATCGGAAATGCATTCAAGCACACAGAACAAGGTTGCGTTAGTATCCGCTATTGTGCGCCAGTATTAACCATTACGGATACTGGTAAAGGAATAAGTTCAGAGTTACATCCTCATGTACTTGAGGCTGGCACTAAAGGGACTGATAGTGAAGGGCTAGGACGAGGACTAAATATTGTTAAAAGGCTCTGTGAACAACTTGATATTGGCTTTGTGCTAGATTCAACCAGAGATGGCACTCAGATCAGTTTAACGTTTTAACACCGAACTCCCGTTATTAGG